>CAYPZP010000001.1:0-51846 GCA_964415285.1 uncultured Halomonas sp.
GAACCAGCGGTTCTCCGGATCGTCTAGGCGGTAGCGCAGGCGCGCTGCATTCCGGTCGGTAACGCGATCGACGAGGTTGGTTGCGGTGACGGTCTCGTTGGCGTTGGTCGGGTTGCGACCGCGGTTCTCGAACCGGTCCAGCGTGAGCTCGAGCCGCTGGTGCTCATCGGCCTGCCAGCCGAACTTGAGCAGGCCGGTGCCGATTTCGTCCTGCGTGGCAAGGATGGTCTCGCCGGCGCCGGTTTCGAGATCGTCGCCGGCTTCGCGGATGACGTAGCTGGCCAGGATATCGAAGCTGCCGGCCTGGCCGTAGCCGGTGGTGAAGCTCGACCATTCCTCGCCGTTGTTCTGCCAGCCGAACTTCTGGCGCAGGCCCAGGCCCTCGAGCCCGCCGGTCAGGTCGCGTCCTGAAACCGTCTCCAGAACGAACGCGCCGCCCAGCGCGCCGCTGCCGTAGATAGCCGAGCCGGCGCCTCGAAGTACTTCGATGGAGCGCAGAAGATCCGGATCGGTCAGGAATCGCCCGCCGTGCGCCTTGTTGAAGTTCTGGCGGGTGCCGTCGAGGCGGATCACGACCTGCTCGTCGGCGAAGCCGCGGATTGACGGCTCTTCAGCAATGCGGCGCGGACCGCCGAGGACGTTGACTCCGGGCACCGACTCGAACACATCCTGGAACCCGTACGGCTGGGTTCTGGCGATATCTTCGCGAGATACGACGCTGACGGCTGCCGGGGTCGTGAAGCGCGATCGCTCGGTTCGGGTTGCGGATACAACCACATCTTCGAGGGCCACACCATGGGTCGACTGCTCCTGCGCGCCGGCCGATGCCGGCTCGCGTTCGCTGTTGTCCGATTCCGGCTCGGCCAGGGCTGGCGCCGACAGGCCCATGATCGCGGCAAGACCGGCACGCACCAGGGCGAGTCGAGGTCGGGTCGATTCGCCGGGCGAGCGAGCGAGAGGGCTTGGGTCTGTCCGCGCGAAGCGGATTCTGGACAATCGGTTATCGGTCACATCACGCTCCAGGTTTACCGAAACAGGAAATTCGTTCGGCCTGGCTGGGCGCGGTGCGCTGGCTGGGCATCTCGACAGCGAACGCCGATGGACCGGTTTCGCTTTCTCGTGGCCCGGAGTATATATCAAACGATAAGCATTCGCAACAAGCAGGATGACGGGACGCGGTCGAAATCGGAGTCGGCGCCGCGGGCCGCGATCGAGACAATGCGATTGCCGTTATGCTGTGCGCTCGATCCGCCGCAAGCGAAGGCATCCGCCCCCATGTGCAGACCCACCAGCCTGATCGTCGCCCTCTCGGGCCTCGCATTCTGCGCCAGCCTGCTCGCCGCGATTCCGTCGGCGCCCGATCGCCAGCGCGGGGAAGGCCCGTTCGAGCAGCTCATCTTGCGCAACGCCATCGTGGTCGACGGCACCGGCGCGCCGCCGATCGGTCCGGTCGATATCGTCATCGACGACGAGCGGATCGTCGATATCGTCGGGGTCGGTCCCCCGGGCCTGCCGGTGGACGCGGACAGCCGTCCCCGGCTCGCCGAAGGCGGAACCGAGATCGATGTCGAAGGCGCCTACGTACTACCCGGACTCGTCGACCTGCACGGCCACATCGGCGGCAAGGCACAAGGTACGCCGGCCGAGTACGTCTACAAGCTGTGGCTGGGCCACGGCATCACGACGGTGCGCGACCCGGGTTCGTTCAACGGCCTCGACTGGGTGATGTCGGAGCGCCGGCGCAGCCGCGAGCATGAAATTGCCGCGCCGCGTCTGATGGCCTACGTCGCGTTCGGACAGGGACGCGAGGAGCCGTTCACCGCACCTGAACAGGCACGCGAATGGGTGCGCGAGGTTGCCCGGCGAGGCGCCGACGGCATCAAGTTCTTCGGCGCCGCACCGCAGATCCTGGTCGCGGCCCTGGACGAGGCCGGCAAGCAGGGCTTGCGAACCACGATGCATCACGCGCAGATGGACGTCGCTCGTGCCGACGCACTCGAAACCGCGCGCGCCGGCCTGGATTCGATGGAGCATTGGTACGGCTTGCCGGAGGCATTGTTCGACGACCGAACCATCCAGGACTATCCGCCCGGGTACAACTACGCCGACGAATACCACCGCTTCGCCGCCGCCGGTCGATTGTGGACGCAGGCCGCCGAACCTGGTTCGCAGCGCTGGAACGCGGTTCGCGACGAGTTGATCGAGCTGGACTTCACCATCGACCCGACCCTGACCATCTACGAGGCCAATCGCGATTTCATGGCCGCCCGGACCGCCGAGTGGCACGCTGCCTACACGCTGCCCAGCCTGTGGGATTTCTTTTCGCCCAGCCGTCACGCGCATGGAAGCTACTGGTTCGAATGGTCGACCGCGGACGAGAATGCCTGGCGCGACAACTTCGAACGCTGGATGCGCTTCCTCGTCGACTACAAGAACCACGGCGGCCGCGTTACCGTCGGTTCCGATTCGGGCTACATCTACAAGATCTATGGCTTCGGTTACATCGAGGAACTGGAGTTGCTTCAGGAAGCCGGGTTTCATCCGCTGGAGGTGCTTCGCGCCGCCACGCTGCACGGTGCCGAGGCACTGGGCATCGCCGATGAGACCGGCTCGATCGAACCGGGCAAGGTCGCCGATCTGGTGGTCGTCGATGAAAACCCGCTGGCCGACTGGAAGGTGTTGCTGGGTACCGGCGCGATCCGGGTAACCGACGACAATCGCGTCGTACGCACCGGCGGGGTGCGCTACACCATCGCTCGCGGTGTCGTTTTCGATGCCGCCGCCCTGCGTGCCGATGTGCGTGAAATGGTTGCCGACGCCTGGCGGGAGGCGGGCCGGGAGCTGACTCAACCCGGGACCGCCGCTCCCTGACGCGCAATTTGCCGCTGCGGCTGCGCCGGTCCGGTCGGTCGTTACGCGCTGGACGTTCGGACTCGCAAGCGGCGGCCGCATGGCTTGCTGCTATGATTCGTTCATCGGGATGTGGAGAAACGAGATGAAAGCGAAGTATCCGGTAATCGCCTGCGTACTGGCCCTGCTGATGGTCGCAGCTCCGGCAACGGCGCACCACGGCTGGTCGGGCAACAGTGCCGGCGATGTCGAGGTCAGCGGAACCGTTGTGACGGCGGTCGATCTGGCCGGTGCGCACGGCACGATGCAGATCGAAGATGCCGAAGGAAACATCTGGGACGTCACGCTCGCTCCGGGACCACGCACGCACCGTTCCGGGCTGCGCGAGAACGTGATCCCGGTCGGCTCGGACGTCACCGTCATCGGCGAGCGCAACGACGACCCCGACGTCTTCGAGGCCAAGATTCGCCGCGTGATCTGGGGCGACCAGGTCTTCGACGTCTACCCGCCGGAATAAGCGACAAGCGACCGACGAACGCCGATGTACGAATGGATGGCCTGGCTCGAGGGCTCGGCGCTTGCCGAATGGCTGCGCGGCCTCGGGATCTGGACCTACGGCCTGCTCAACCTCGGCCACATACTCGGCATCTCGACGCTGTTCGGTTCGATCCTGCTGCTGGATCTGAGACTGCTCGGCTTCCGGCCGTCGGTCCCGCCCGTGAACCTGATCCGGACCACGGTGCCGCTGGCCGCCGTGGGCTTCCTGGTCGCCGCCACCAGCGGCATTCTGATGTTTTCCTTCAACACCACCGAGTATCACGGCAACCCGTTTCTCTACATCAAGCTGCCGGTGATCGTGGCGGGGCTGGCGAATATCGCGATCGTTCAGCGCCTCGGCGCCTGGCGCCGGGCCGCGGCCGGCGCGCCGGCGGAGTCCGGCGACCGAGCGGTGCTTGCGGTCTGCGGGGCCGTATCGCTCCTGATCTGGCTCACGGTGATTTCCTGCGGGCGTATGATTGGCTATTGGTGAGAAGGTTTGGTGGGGTGGATGTCAACCACCCTGGATGCTCAAGCTCGTTTCGCGCATCGAGTTCCCGCCGGATGTTGAGATCATTGCGGGGCCGACGGCAAGGATCGTTCCCCCGGCCTTGCATCGCGCTTTTGATCAGATGCGGTTTCGCCGCCGGCTTCGCCGGCTGATGCGAGTTCCTCTTGATGATTCGAAAGCCGGTCGTTCAAGCTCGCGCAGCGAGCGGCCAAACCGCTTTTTCCGCTTGGCCGAAAACTCGGGAATCACCTGTGGTGAAGCGATTTACTGAATCCGGCTTCGCGGTTCAGTCTGTCCTGGAAACATCCAACGCGGGATTGAGCAACCCGCTCAATCCGCACCCCGGACGCATAACGCCTGCCCATCCTCGAAGATATGCACCGCGTAATACCGCTGGGCGCCGTCGAACATGTAGCCCCAGTGATACATGCCCGGCGCGCCGGCGATTTCGTTCATGTCGTCTGCAGGCAGGTCCACCAGCGACTGGCCGCTCCACAGGCAACAGGCGTCGGTCGCGAACGGTTCCCGGATCCCGGCCGGCGCGTCGGCGTCGTGGAGACTTTCGAGCTCGACCAGCGTCGGCAGCCGCCAGTCGTCGCGGCCGTCGGCCTCGAGTTCCTCGCAATAGCTCACCGCCTCGGGCCAGGGAATGTAGGCGCCGTTGGTCTCCAGCGCCCATTCGAGATCGCCGAGCACCACCGTCCCGGACGCGTCGTCGCTGCCGGAGGCCGAACCGGCGGCCAGCAGCAGTGCAAGGCCGGCCAGCCTTGCGATCCTCTTGTTGCCCATGAGCGGTTTCCGAAATCGAGCGTCGCCAGAGTATAGCGGGCGTTGTCGCACAGGGCACGACCGGCCCGATAGGCAGATAGTCACGAAGCCCCCGGGTGACTTGTGGGCCTTACGGCTTGCGCCCCCGGTATCGATACTGGTGACCTGGCCCGAGAACCGGATTCGCAATGCTCACTATCGACTCGATCTCCAAGACCTACCCCAACGGTACCCGTGCGCTGGATGCCGTCAGCCTGGATATTCCGGTCGGAATGTTCGGGCTGCTCGGACCCAACGGCGCCGGCAAGTCGACGCTGATGCGAACCATCGCGACGCTGCAGCAGCCCGATTCGGGACGTATCGCGTTCGACGGCATCGATGTGCTCGCCGAACCCGATCGCCTCAGGCGCACGCTCGGTTACCTGCCGCAGGACTTCGGCGTCTATCCGCGAGTTACCGCGCAGGGCATGCTCGACCACCTCGCCGTGCTCAAGGGGGTGGTTTCCAAACCCGAGCGCAAGGACCTGGTCGAGGCGCTGCTGCAGCAGGTCAACCTGTACCCGCAACGCAAGAAGGCGCTGGCCGGCTTTTCCGGCGGGATGCGCCAGCGTTTCGGCATTGCCCAGGCGCTGATCGGCGACCCGAAGCTGCTGATCGTCGATGAGCCGACCGCAGGACTGGACCCGGAAGAGCGGGTTCGTTTCCACAACCTGCTCTCCGAGATCGGCGAGGATCGGGTCGTGATCCTGTCGACGCATATCGTCGACGACGTGGCCGACCTGTGTCCGCGCATGGCGATCCTGGCACAGGGCAGGATCATCGAACACGGCGCGCCTTCCGATCTGGTGTCGGCACTCGAAGGAAAGATCTGGCGCAAGGAGCTTGCGCGCGATGCCGTCGCGGAGTGCAAGACCCGACACAGGGTGATCTCGACCCACCTGCGCGCCGGCCGCAACGTCGTTCACGTCTGCAGCGATTCCGACCCTGGAGAGGGATTCGAGGCCTGGCCGCCGAACCTGGAAGACGTCTATTTCGCGGCGACCAAGCCGCGCGAAACCGTAGTCGCCTGAAGCCACCAAGGGAAGCCGTTCCATGTCCAGTCGCCTGTCCGGAAGATTCTTCGCCGTTGCGCGCTTCGAGGCGCGCTACCAGCTCACCAGTCCGGTGTTCCTCGTTTCGTTCGTGCTGTTCTTCCTGCTGGCGTTCGGCGGCATCACATCGGACAACATCCAGCTGGGCAGCATCGGCAACATCAACATCAATGCGCCGGCCGCGATCACGCAGAACATCCTGATTTTCAGCCTGATCGCGATGTTCGTCGTCGTCGCGTTCGTCGCCAACGTGGTGTTGCGCGATACCGAGACACGCTCGGCGGAGATGTTCTATTCGACGCCGGTTTCCAAGCTCGACTATCTGCTGGGACGCTTCTGCGGCGCGTTCGCGGTCTCGGTACTGCTGCTGATCGCCATTCCCCTGGGCATACTCATCGGCGTGCAGATGCCTTGGCTGGATCCGGAGCGGATCGGGCCGTTTGCCGCCTCGCACTACCTCCAGCCGTTCCTGGTCTTCGGCGTTGTCAACCTGTTCTTCGCCGGGGTGATCGCCTTCGCCCTGGCCACGCTCACGCGCAGCATGGCGCTGACCTACGTGGTCATCGTCGGTTACTTTCTGCTCACCGGGGTCATCGAATCGGTCGTGGAGATCTTTTCGACCACCGATGCTCGGTCCATGCTGGCGATGTTCGATCCGTTCGGCGCCGCGGCTTTCCAGGAAGTGGTTCGCTACTGGACTGCGTTCGAGCGCAACGAGCAGCTCGCGCCGCTTTCGGGTCTGGTGCTGTGGAACCGGCTGCTGTGGATCGGCCTGAGCATGGCGGTACTGGCGTTCACGGTAAACCGTTTTCGTTTCGACGTTCAGCCCGGGAAGCGCAAGCGCAAGAACCAGCCATCGAGCGCAACCGAAACCCCGGCGCGCACCGATGCGAAGCTTCCGGCGGTTCGCACGGCCTACGGCACCGGAGCGTTGTTACACCAGTTCAGCGCGCGAGTACGGTTCGAGGTCCGGAGCGTCGTGGTCAGCGTTCCGTTTCTGGTCCTGGCGCTGCTGGCATTGATGGTGACGATCCTGAATTTCCTGTCGCTGGACCAGTTCTTTCAAACCGCCGTCTATCCGGTCACCCGGCTGATGACTCAGATCATGCAGGGCACGTTCACGCTGTCGCTGTTGATCATCGTCATCTACTACTCCGCCGAGTTGGTCTGGCGCGAGCGCGACGCGCGCATGCACGAGGTCATCGACGCCGCGCCGGTGCCGGGCTGGATTCAGGCCGGGTCGAAGATGATCGCGATGCTGTTGGTGCTGGTGGTGATGATGTCGATCGGCATCGTCGCCTCGATGGCCTTCCAGCTCAGCCAGGGTTTCACGGATCTGCAGCCGGGGCTGTATGTCACCCGCTACCTGCTCGACTACGGCCTGGTGTTCTACTCGATGGCTATCTTCGCGGTGTTCGTGCAGGTGCTGGCGCCCAACAAGTACGCCGGCATGGGCGCGATCGTGCTGCTGATCATCTCGTTGTTCGTGCTCGACCCGCTGGGTTTCGAAGACCCGCTGTATCAGATCGGCTCGGCACCGGATGCTGCCTATTCCGATATGAACGGCTGGGGGTACTTTGCCTGGATTCAGACCTGGTATACCGCGTACTGGCTGTTCTTCGCGCTGCTGCTGTTCGTCGCCGCCCACCTGATGTGGCGACGCGGCGGCATGGACAGCCTGAAACTGAGATTGCGCCGTGTCGGCGCCAACCTGACGCCGGGGGTCGCGGCGGTCGGCGTCGTCGGCCTGGTCGGGTTGCTCGGCGCAGGCAGCTTCATTGTCTACAACACGCGCATCCTCAACGAGTTCGTCGTCGATGAGGATCTGGACCGGATCGCGATCGACTACGAAAAGCGCTACCGGGAAAACGAGGACCTGGCGCAGCCGCGTATCGTGGCCATCGACAACCGGCTCGATCTGTATCCGGACAAGCGCCGCTACACGGTGCAAGGCACCTACCGCCTCGAGAACCGAAGCGGCGAACCGGTTCCCAGCGTCTTCGTCGGCTTCAACCCGGCGGTGACGGTCGAATCGGTGTCGCTGAGCGGCGCGGAGCCGGATGAAATCGACGAGGCGTTCCAGGTCTACCGCTTCGACCTGCCCCGCGCGATGGCGCCGGGCGAATCCATGGAGCTGACCTTCGCCACCTCGCGTGCCAACCGCGGTTTCAAGCATGCGCGTAATGCGCAGCCGGCGCTGGGCGGCGGCAGCGCGACGGTGATCGGCAATGGCAGCTTCGTCTACGGCGGCGACGGGATGCCGTACGTCGGCTTCTCGCGGGCCCAGATCATCACCGACCGCAACGACCGCCGCAAGTATGGCCTGCCGCCGATCGATCGCGCTCCGGACCTCGACGACACCGAAGCCGCACGCAATAGCTACCTGTCGCGGGATTCGGACTGGATGGACTTTCGCACCGTCGTATCCACCGAGGCGGACCAGATCGCCGTGGCGCCGGGTTACCTGCAGCGCGAATGGGAAGAAGGCGGTCGGCGCTATTTCGAGTACGAGATGGACGCGCCGATGCAGAATCTGGTCGCTTACCTGTCCGGGCGCTACGCGGTCGAGCAGGAAACCGTCGACGGCGTTGAGCTGAGCGTCTTCTACCACCCGGAGCACCACTGGAACGTCGCGCGCATGATGGCGACGATGAAGAAGTCGCTGGAGTACTTCCAGTCCAACTTCAGCCCGTACCAGTACCGGCAGATGCGTATCCTGGAGTTTCCGGCATTCCTCGGCAACTTCGCCCAGTCGTTCCCGAACACCATCCAGTGGTCCGAGGGGCTGGGCTTCATCGCCAGACTCGACGACCCGGCCGATATCGACTACGTGTTCTATATCGGGGCGCACGAAATGGCGCACCAGTGGTGGGGCCACCAGGTTTCCAGCGCCAACGTCCAGGGCGGCACCGTGCTGGTCGAAACACTGGCCCAGTATTCGGCGCTGATGGTGATGGAAGAAGAGTACGGCCCCGACGTGATGCGCCGGTTCCTGGCCTACGAGCTCGATAATTACCTGTCTTCCCGGGGCGGCGAGTCGCGCGAGGAACTGCCGCTGGTCCGCGTCGAAAACCAGGGCTATATCCACTATCGCAAGGGCTCGCTGGTGATGTATGCGCTCAAGGACTACCTGGGCGAGGACCGCATCAACCGGGCATTGGCCAACCTGATCGACGAGGTCGCCTACCAGTACGACCCATATCCAAGGAGCGTCGACCTGATCCGGCATCTGAAGGATGTCGCGGTAACCGAGGACGAAATCGCGCTGATCGAGGACTTGTTCGAGCGCATCATTCTCTGGGACCTGGCCGCCGACGATGCTGAATTGACGGAAAACGACGACGGCACCTGGACCGTCAACCTGACCGTTCGCGCTGCAAAACTGCAGGCCGACGGCCTGGGCCGCGAAACGGAAGTCGACCTCGATATGCCCATCGACATCGGCGTGTTCACGATGCGCCCCGACGAGGACGATTTTTCAGCGGATGCCGTGCTGCACCTCGACAAGCACCGCGTCACTGGCGGTGAGAACCGGTTCGAGATCACCGTCGACCAACGTCCGGCGGCGGTCGGGATCGATCCGTACCACAAGCTGATCGACCGGAAGTCGGAGGATAATCTGTGGTCGCTGTGATGGCGTGCCGGACGGGTCGCATGCGCGGCGCTGGGCCTTTTCGAAACGCCTGGCGGCCAGGCCTCGTGCGGATCGCTGGAATTCACGGAGCACGCGGTCAAGCCAAGTGCGCTGTCTGTGGGGGAAGACCTTCCGAAGATTTCGGGCCGCTCGGCAGCTCCCGGAATCAGCGGGGGCGTGGGCGGTCGCTTGGTTCGGGATCCGACGGCTGGGCTATCATTCCAGGCACGATCCCGCGTCGCTTGATTCCGCGGGTCGACTTGATTCCCGTGCTCAGGAACAACCAGGATATGGATCTTCAATTGAAAGGCCGCAACTGCATCGTATTGGGTGGCAGCAGCGGGATCGGGCGATCGATCGCGTTGGGGTTCGCGGCCGAGGGCGCGAACGTGGCGATTTGTGCGCGCGGCGCGGAGGCGTTGCGCAGAACGGAAGCGGAACTGAGCGAGGCCGACGTTACCGTTTACGCCGCATCGTGCGATATCGGCGACCCGGGTCAGCTAAGCGGCTTCCTTCAGGCTGCCCGGGACCGTCTCGGCGGCACCGACATCCTGGTTCACAATGCCTCCGCGCTGGCGATCGGTCCGAGCCTCGAGGATTGGGAGGCGAGCCTCAGGGTCGATCTGATGGCCGCCGTCCATGCTTGCGATCAGGTCATTCCCTGGATGGCGGAGCAGGGCGGTGGATCGATCTTGCTCATCTCGTCGATCTCGGGGCTGGAATGCGATCCGGCACCGGATTACGCCTACGCGTCGACCAAGGCGGCGCTGATCGCCTATGCCAAGAAGTTGGCGGTGATGCATGCCGCCGCCGGCATCCGGGTCAACGCCCTGGCTCCCGGATCGACCGAATTCCCCGGCGGCGTCTGGGAGCAGTTCAAGGAAAGCGAAGCCGAGCTTTACGAAACCGTCCGGGCCGAGATCCCGAGCGGCCGCCTGGGCCGTCCGGAAGAAGTGGCCGATGTGGCGGTTTTCCTGGCCTCGCCGCGAGCCAATTGGGTGACCGGCGAGTGCGTTTCGGTCGATGGCGCCCAGCACAAGGGCATGCGTTGAATCCCTGCTGAGCACAGACCCGCGCGATCCCCCGATGCCGAAATCCGGCTCAGTTTTCCGAGGCCAACTGGGCACCGATGAGTTCGATCAGCGCCTCGATGTCGTCGAGGCTTCGGTAGTAGTTGATCAGGACCAGGCGCGTATCGAACGACATCCGATACAGGAGATGCGCAAGCATGGGGTCTTGCGGGAGCGATCCTGGATCGCGTAGTTCGTAGCGCTCCACGAACGGCGGTGCCGATCCGCCTTCGACCGCGTCAACGAGAACGTCGTCCGGAATCCGGGTGATCCCTTGCACGTAGCGAAGGTAGACGTCGTTGTAATTCGGGAACGTTCGCCGCTCGAACAGTGCGACGCGCGCAAGGCGCAGTTCGTAGAAATCGGTGATTGCCTTGCGCACTTCAGGATCCGACAGGATTCCGAGACCCTGGCTGGTCAGAGAACGGTAGCCGCTGGTCTTGGCTACCAGGACCGAATAATCGAGCGTCTCCCCGAGCATGCTGGCCCAATGGGTGTCCAGCGGCGCATCCTCGGCGACTGCCGTCGCCAGGTCGCGCCATCGGCCGAGGCGCATCTCCGAATTCTCGATATCGATCTCGAGGTCGCTGCGCGTCTCGATCAGGTCTTCGCGGACCTCGGTAAGCAACTGCCGCTCGAGACTTCTTTCCTTGCGGTCCTGGTTCCAGTTGTCGAACAAAAGCGCGAGGGTGATGCCGATGAAGATCAGCGCCACCTCGGCGAAGGCGCGGCGCCAGTTCAGGTCGGTCAGGCGGGCGATCGGCATGATCCGGGATTCTGCCAGAAGCGGAGAAGTCGAGTGGATTTGTCGAGAAACGGCTGAATCGCTCTCTCGGACGCAATCCGACCGACCTCCGGAGCGTGGTCTGGTCCTTCCAAATGAGCGAGCCCGAGGCTCATGACCAGCGGCACCTCACGACCCGGGACTTTCCCGACTCAAACGCGCTCCGTGCATCGCGATTCAGAGGTTGCCCAGCGGGTTGCCGGCGGTGTCGGGCGCGCCACCTTTGCTTCTTTGCCGATCTCGAATCGCCATCCCGGGAACCGAGCAATGGGCGCCTGCTGGGAAACGAGGATTTCCGGGCGTGTCGTCGCCCAAGTTCGGACACGACATCCGCCCCGGCAACAAAACCACGGGCCAAGGGCTTGTCCGCGTGGCCTCGGTTTGTTCGCAGCCTCGATCGCGGCGCCCGGGATCAGTGCCCTGGAGACGCGCCCGGCCGGGATGCGATGTGACGACGCTGGCCCGATTCGTTAAGGTAGGGGTCCATACGGCACAGCTTAGGGAGTTCACCATGAAATTCCGAATGATTCTGCTGATGAGCGGCGCTCTTTTCCTGGCCGGTTGCCAGGGCGAAGACGGCTCGAACGGTTCCACCGACGATGAAATTCCGTATCCGACGCCCGAGCAGGCCGAGCGCGACGCCGGCGAGGCCGTCGAAGAGGCCGCCGAGGAGACCGGAGAGGCGGCCGAAACCATTTATCAACAGTCGATGGAAACCGCTGAAGACGCCGGCGATACGATGAGTGGAATGGCCAAGGACATGCAGCAAGGGGCACAAGCAGCCTGGCAGCGGGCCGCCGAAGCCGCCGCGAATGCTCGGATGAAGAGCGAGAAACTGATCGATTCAGGGCTGGAACGAGGCAGCGACGCCTGGAACGAACTGCGGGCCGAAGCCGCCCAAGCCCGTGAACAGGCCCAGGAGGCACTTGCCCAGGCGCAGGAATACGGTGGCGAAACCTGGGCCGAAGTGCGCCAGCGCACCAACAATGCGATGGAAGAAGTCCGATCGCGCTGGAACGAGGTGACCGAGAATGGGGAAGACAGCGACGGCTGAATCCGACGCTTTTCCTGGCTCAGCGACCCGTCGCGGCGTGACCGCGGCGGGTCGATTCGTATTGAATGGCTGTCACCAGCACTTCCCACGGCACTCGGTAAGGCGCTGCCGAGCATCAACCTGACCGTACCCCTGTAATTCGAGCCAGGCGGCATGTGGGATTTCCCGGTAATCTGACCCGAGGGAGGTCCTGCCATGAAGCGGAAACGGTATACGGAAGAACAGATCATCTCGATTCTCAAGGAGCATGAAGCCGGCGCGTCGGTACCGGACCTCGCCCGCCGGCACGGCGTGGCGGAGAACACGGTCTACCGCTGGAAGTCGAAGTTCGGCGGCATGGAGGTCTCCGAGGCCAAGCGGCTGCGCGAGCTCGAGGCCGAGAACGCCAAGCTCAAGCGCCTGCTGGGCGAGGCCGAACTCGACAAGGCCGCGCTCAAGGAGTTGGTCGAGGGAAAATGGTGACGGCCGCGCAGCGGCGTCGGGCCGTAGAACACCTCAAGAATCGTCGCGTCAGCGAGCGCCGGGCCTGCCGCCTGGTCGGCTTCAGCCGCTCAGCAGCCTGGTATCGGCCACGAGGCCGGGACGATGCGGCGCTGCGGGCTCGGCTCCGCAAGCTGGCCGAGCAATATCCCCGCTACGGCTATCCGACCCTGCATGGCATGCTGCGGCTTGAGGGCCTGGTGCGGAACCCCAAGCGCACCTATCGCCTCTACCGCGAGGAGGGCCTGCAGGTTCGCACCAAGCGGCGCAAGAAGCTGATCCGGCCGCGAGTCCCGATGGCCGTACCCGACCGGCCCAACGAGCGCTGGTCGATGGACTTCGTCAGCGATCAGCTGGCTAACGGGCGGCGCCTGCGCGTGCTCAACGTCGTCGACGACTTCACCCGCGAGTGCGTGCTGCAGGTCGTCGACTTCTCGATCTCCGGCGAGCGCTTGGCCCGCGAGTTCGACCAACTGTCCGACAGGCGTCCGTTGCCTCCGGTGCTCGTCTGCGACAACGGTCCGGAGTTCACCAGCAAGGCGAAGTTCTTCTGGGCGCGAGACCGTGGCATCAAGCTGCACTTGATCCAGCCGGGCAAACCGACCCAGAATGCCTTCATCGAAAGCTTCAACGGCAAGTTCCGGGACTACTGCCTGAATCTGCACTGGTTCGCCAGAGAGGCGGCCTGATATGCTCCATCTCCCACATTGCCCCATGCTCGAATCCAGGGATACGGTCACGGATTTCGACGTCCGGTTGAAAAGTAGGGCACGACGCAAAGCCTTGAGATCTTGGCGCTCCTCTTCCTCGGAAGTGCCTTTTTCGGGTTCCCGCACGGCCAGCAGATTGTTCAATGGCAATTTGAGCGCGGCGGAAAACCGTGGGAGTACCGCCGAGGCGGCTGTTTCGATGCGCGCTGCCAGGTGGGAATATTTATGTGGGACACTCATCGTCAGTGGTGCGAGTCGGTCAATGTCGTGATGCCTCGATCGGCCAATTGGTCACGGACCGTGGTTGGCTTCTGTAGGAACCGATAGCCAGAACTTCATTGTTCCGGGTCGTTTTCTGGGACTTTTGAAAGCAGTCGTACCAGCTACGATTTGACGCAGGTCACACGGTTGCCCCGGTCTTGCGGGGTACGATCGAAGCATGGACCGAGCCAACGCGAGGAACCGGGTTTCCGGGTTCCGCGGCCGCCTGGTGTGGGCGGCCCAGGCGTTTTCGGTCCTTTTTGCTGTGTGGGTGATGCTCAACGGCCTCGACGGCTGGATCACCGGGCTGGTCGCGGCCTTGCTGGGAGCCAGTGTTGCGGCATGGCTGGCCGAGGAGCCGCCGAACCGCTGGAACCCGCTTCGGCTGGCGGCGTTCATCGGCTTTTTCCTGTTCGAGTCAATCCGCGCCGGCTTCGATGTGGCCTACCGCACGCTGCACCCCTGGATGCCGGTCGAGCCCGATTTTTTCGACTACGCGATCCGCCTGCCCGAGGGTCAGCCGCGCACACTGTTGATCAGCATCATCACGTTGCTGCCCGGAACGCTCAGCGCCGAATTGTCCTTCGACGGTCGGCATCTGGTGGTTCACGAGCTGACACCCGGCGGGCGTGATTCAGTGGCGCACCTGGAGGCCTGGATCGCGTGGTTGTTCTCGCTGCCCGATGATTGCCGGGATCCGGCGGAGGACGCGCCGTGATCGAGACCGTGATGCCGTGGCTGCTGGTGTTCCTGATGCTCAACCTCGGTGCTGGAATGTGGCGTGCCTGGCAGGGTCCCACCGACGGAGACCGGCTGCTTTCAGCGCTGCTGTTCGGCACCACCAGCATCGCGCTGCTGCTGATGATCGCCGAGTGGTTGGCCCTGCCGGCGCTGCGCTCGGTGGCGCTATTGCTGGTCATGTTCGCCAGCATTCTGTCGCTGGCGTTCTTCGGCATGCCGGAGCACGACGATGACTGAATCGGCGGCACTGGTTCTCCTGCTCGGCGGCTGCGGCTTCATGTTCGCCGGCACCGTTGGTCTGCTTCGACTGCCCGACGTCTATTGTCGGCTGCATGCACAGACCAAGGCCGACAATCTCGGGCTGCTGATGATCTGCGCGGCGCTGGCGTTGCTCGCCGAAAGCCTGCTGGCCGCTTTTCTCTTGCTGCTGATCTGGCTGCTCGGGCTGGTCGCCTCGACCGTTTCAGCGCACCTGATCGCGCGTCATGCGCGCGCCGGTGAACGCCGCGTCGACGGGACCGAGCCGTGAGCGGCACCGTCGCCGTCGACCTGCTGCTGGTTTCGATTCTAATCGGGCTGGCCTGGCAGGTCGTGCGCGGCCGGGTGTTGTTCCGCGCCATCGTCTTCTTCGTTGCATTCGGGCTGATCATGGCGATGATCTGGGGCCGTCTCGGCGTGCCCGACCTGGCGCTGGCCGAAGCCGCGATCGGTGCCGGGCTGACCGGCGCGCTGATGCTCGGCGCGTTCCGCAGGCTGGTCGAGATCGACGCCCGCCAAGCGGTTTCCGGCGGCCTGCGTCCGCCGCCCCGGCTGTCGCTGTTGCTGTCGCTGCTGGCTGCCTTTCTGGTGGCGGTGCTCGGGTTGACCGGGCTGGAGCTGCGCGGTGGCTCCGGCGAGGCCGGTCGCGCAGCGCTGGACAATCTCCACATGACCGGCCTGGGCAATCCGGTCTCGGCGGTGCTGCTGCTGTTTCGGGGGCTGGATACCGTTTTCGAGATGCTGGTGCTGCTGGGTGCCTTCCTGGGCGCGCGTCACGTCGCGGTGCGCGATCGCACCCCCGGCGCCGCCATCGCCAGCCACCGCCTGCCGCTGGTCGGCGCATTGCAGGCGATCATCGTGCCGCTGGCGCTGCTGGTCGCGTTGCACTTGCTGCGTGCCGGCGCCAACGAGCCGGGCGGGGCGTTCCAGGCCGGGGCGGTGCTGGCCGCCGGCGGGGTGCTGCTGACATTGACTGGCCGGGTTGTGCCGCAAGCCCGGGCCGGCGTACCGACGCGAGTCGGTCTGATCGTCGGCACGCTGATGCTGGGTGGCAGCGGCATCGTGCCGTTGCTCTACGGCGGTGTGCTGATGGCGCCGCCCGGAAAGACGGCCATCTACGCCATCGAAGCCGGAATGATGGTCTCGATCGGAATCACGCTTTCGCTGCTGTTCTCGGCGTCGGCCGGACTCAAGGCGGTGCGCCCGTGATCGCCGAACTGTACGTCTTCGCGGCCGCCGCAGTGTTCGGCATGGGCGTGCACGGTCTGTTGATCGCGCGCCACCTGATGCGCAAGCTGCTGTCGGTCAACCTGATGCTGAGCGCGGTATTCCTGCTGTTGCTGCTGTTCTCCTCGCCGATCGACGGCCGGCCCGATCCGATTCCGCAGGCGCTGGTACTGACCGGCATCGTGATCGCGGTATCGAGCACCGCGTTCGCGCTGGCGCTGATGGTGCGCTTGTTCCGCCAATCCGGGCGCGCCACGTTGCCGCGCTTCGAACCCGACGATGACTGACGCACTCGCCGGCGTCGTGTTCGTGCCGATGGCGGCGCTGTTCGCGGTCATCATTCTGCCGGCACGCTACAGCCGATCGGTGGCGGTCGCGGGGCTGTTGATCTGGCCGCTGTTTCTCGTTCCGCTGACCGAAGCGGTGCGTTCCAGCGGCGCGGTGACGCTGGCGCTGGGCGACTGGCCGGTGCCCCTGGGCATCGGCTGGCGCGTGGACGGCCTGACGCTGGTGATGCTGTGGCTGAACGCAGCCGTCGCGCTGGCCGGCACGGTGCGGGCCATCGGATACTTCAACCCGGCGCGGCACGGTGCGCGCACCTACTGGCCGCTGTGGCTGCTTCTGGTGACCGGAACCAACGCTGCGCTGGTCTCCGCGGACCTGTTCAACCTGTACGTCGGTCTCGAATTGATCACGCTGGTTTCGGTTGCCTTGATCGCGACCGCCGATAGCGTGCCGGCGCTGCGTGCGGCGATGCGCTACCTGCTGCTCGGCATGCTCGGTTCGTTGTTCTACCTGCTCGGCGTCGGCCTGGTCTACGGCCAGACCGGCAGCCTGGCGCTGGCCGCGCCCGACGGCGGGACGGCGCTGGACTCCACCGCGCTGGTGCTGATGCTCACCGGCCTGATGGTCAAGGCCGCGGTGTTTCCGTTGCACGTCTGGCTGCCCGACGCCTATGGCCAGGCACCGGGTCCGGTCGGCGCGCTGCTGGCGGCGGTGGCCGGCAAGGTGGCGCTGGTGGCGCTGTGGAGAATCTGGTTCATGTTCGCGCCCGACGACACCGCGTTGCCGGTGCTGATCGGCGCGCTGGGTGCGGCCGCGATCGTCTATGGCTCGCTGGCGGCGATGGTGCAAACGCGGCTCAAGCGCGTGGTGGCTTATTCCAGCGTTGCGCAGGTGGGATTCCTGCTGATGCTGGTGCCGCTGGCCGGCCAGACGGCGTTTCAGGGCGCCGGGTTCCATCTGCTGGTGCACGGATTCGCCAAGGGCGCGATGTTTCTGGCCGCGGCCAACATCCTGACCGCGCTGGGTACCGATGCGGTTGGCCGGTTGTCGGGGCTGGATCGGCGCATGCCGCTGGAAGCGTTCACGCTGGCCCTGGCCGGCGTGACCCTGGTCGGGCTCCCGCCCACCGGCGGCTTCATCGGTAAATGGAAGCTGCTGGAGGCGGCCTGGCAGCAGGCCGGTTGGCCGTGGCTGATCACGATCCTGTTGAGCGGACTGCTCAGTGCGGCCTATGTCTTCCGCATCCTGGCCATGACTTGCTTCCATCCGCGCCACTCGGGCAGTCGGGCGGTACCGCGTCGACCGCCGCTGTCGGCCAGTCTGGCGGCATTGTTGCTGGCGCTGGCCGGCGTCATGATCGGCTTGTTCCCCGGACCCGTGCTCGAGCTGCTGGCCGCCGCGGCGCCGGGAGGTGTTCGATGATGGCGCCGTGGCTGACCCAGGCGCTGCCGCCGGCCGTGGTGCTGGTCTCGACGTTCGCCGCCGTGATCATCTTCGCCGCCGGTGAAGAGCGCCGGCTGCTGCGCATCATCGTCAACCTGGCGGCCGCGGCGATCAAGTTCGCGCTGGTGGTCTGGATCGGCCTGGCGGTGCTCGCCGGCAACCAACTGGAATTTCGCTACGAACTGCTGCCCGGCATGGAACTGGTGCTGCACGCCGATGCATTGAGCATCCTGTTCGCGTCGTTGTCGGCGCTGCTGTGGCTGGTGACGACCATCTATGCCATCGCCTACCTGGAGCGATCGCCCAACCGGGCCCGGTTCTTCGGCTTCTTCAGCCTGTGCGTGACCTCGACCATGGGCATCTCCATGGCCGGCAACCTGTTCACGTTCTTCCTGTTCTACGAATTGCTGACGCTGACAACCTGGCCGCTGGTGGTTCATAACGGCACCCCGGAGGCGCTGGCGGCCGGGCGGTCGTACCTGCGTTATACGCTGACCGGCGGCGCGTTCTTCCTCGCCGGGGTGGCGTGGCTTTACGGGCTGGCCGGCAGCGTCGAATTCACACCCGGCGGCACGCTGGGCGGCGTGGGCGAAGAACACGCGCTGGAGCTCCGGTTGATCTTTGCGCTGCTGGTCGCCGGCATGGGCGTCAAGGCCGCGCTGGTGCCGCTGCATGGCTGGCTGCCGGTGGCGATGGTCGCACCGGCACCGGTGAGCGCCCTGCTGCACGCGGTGGCCGTGGTCAAGGCCGGTGCGTTCGCGCTGATCCGGCTGGTCGAGGACGTCTACGGGTTCGAGCGGGTCTGCGAACTCGGCCTGCAGCTGCCGCTGATGCTGCTGGCCGCGGCCACCATCGTGTTCGGCTCGGTGCGCGCGTTGCAGCAGACCAGCATCAAGCGCCGGCTGGCCTATTCGACCGTCAGCCAGGTTTCCTACATCGTGCTCGGCGTCGCCATCGGCGGACTGCTGGCAACCGCCGGCGGCATGGTGCACCTGGTCCACCAGGGGATCATGAAGATCACGTTGTTCTTCTGTGCCGGCGTGTTCGGCCTGGCGCTGGGCGCCAACCGGGTCGATGAACTCGACGGCATGGGCTACCGCGCGCCGTGGACCTCGGCATGCTTCAGCATCGCGGCGATCGGCATGATCGGCGTGCCGCCGGTCGCCGGGTTCATCACCAAGTGGTACCTGGGCTCGGGCGCGCTGGCCGTCGGGCAGAGCTGGGTGGTCGCGGTGCTGATCACCAGCGCGTTGCTCAACGCGATGTACTTCTTGCCACTGCTCAAGCGCATGTGGCTGGTTCGGCCGCCGCAGGATGCCGGCCCGGCCGAGTACCTGGGTCGGATCGAGCACGTCGCCCTGGTCGGCTCGGCGGTGGTCACCGCATCGCTGTCGCTGGCGCTGGCGTTGTTGGCCGCGCACCGGCTTAGTCCGCTGAGTTGGGTGCTCAGGCTCTCCGCGGAGTACTTTCCGTGAGCGCGCTGATTGCATGGCTGCTGCCGCTGCTCGCCGCCGTCGCAGTGCTGGTACCGGGGCGCACGCGCCGCTTCGTGATCGCCGTTGCACCGTGGCTGCCACTGGCACTGCTGTGGCCGGCGTGGACCGGGGACGGCTGCAATTGCCCGAACCTGCTGCTGGGGCTCCGGCTGGGCGCCGATTCGGTGACGCAACCGCTGCTGGTGCTGTGCGCGCTGGCCTGGACCGCGGCCGGCTGGTTCGCCGGCGATCGGGTCGAGCAGGACCCGGTGCTGTTCTGGGGCGGCTGGCTGGGCAGTCTCTCGGGCATGGCCCTGCTGCTGCTGGCGCGCGACGTGGCCGGTTTGTATATCGGCTACGCGATTCTGAGCCTGGCTTCCTGGCTGCTGGTGGTGCACGCCCGCAGCCGGGCCGCCTGGCGGGCCGGTACGGTCTACCTGGTGATGGCGCTGATCGGCGAAATGGCCGTGTTCGCCGGGGTCGTGGCGATCGTGTCGCGGGTGGGCAACGCCGAGTTGATGGCGCTGGAAGCGCCGGCGGCGCTGGCGGCGCACTGGCAGTGGCTGTTGTTCGGCGGCTACGCGGTCAAGATGGGCATGCTCGGACTGCACCTGTGGCTGCCGCTGGCCCACCCGGTCGCGCCGGTGCCGGCCAGTGCGATCCTGTCGGGCGTGATCGTCAAGGCCGGCCTGGTCGGCTGGCTGCGCTTGCTGCCGCCGGGCAGCGGCCTGGAAGCGGCGTCGGACTTGCTGATCGTGCTCGGGCTGATCACCGCGTTCGGCGCCGTCGCGTTGGGTCTGGCCCAGGACCGCATCAAGGTCGTGCTGGCGTATTCGACGATCAGCCAGATGGGCCTGGTGCTGGCGGCCTTCGGCGCGCTGCTGGTCACCGACCGACCGCTGGCGGCCTACGCGTGGCTGGGCGTGCTGGTGCTGCACCACGGGCTGAACAAGGCTTCGCTGTTTCTTGCCTGCGGCTGCGCTCCGGGACGCGGCGTCTGGCGCGGCTTGCTGATCGCGCTGCCGGCGCTCGCGCTGTCGGGTGCGCCGCTGACTACCGGGGTCCTCGGAAAGCACGGCATCAAGACCGTGTTCCACGATGCCGGCCTCGGCGACGGCTGGATTCTGGCGCTGAGCCTGAGTTCGACGGCTACGGCGCTGCTGCTGTGGCGGTTCTGGCGGCTGGCGCGCGCCGAGGCATCGGACCGCTCCGCGCATCCGGCGTGGATCGGGTTGACCGCGACCGCGGCGCTGTTGCCGTGGGCCTGGGCGGCGACAATCGGCCTGGATGTCATCTACCCGCTCGGTCATGTCGCGGCCTCGACCTGGCCATTGCTGCTGGCTGCCGCCTTGATCACGGCCGCCGGCTGGGTGCCGGGTCTTGCGCGTGTCCGGGTGCCCCCCGGCGACCTTGTCGTCGTGGTCGAGCAGCTCGTCGCCGCGGCCGATCGGGCCTGGCGGCGCCTGGCGCCCGAGGCGCCGGAATTGGACTTCCGAGCCTCGGGGCGTCCGGGGCACGCGCTGATCCGGTCGGTTGAACGCTACCTGCGCGCCGTCCCCGTGGCCGGATTCCTGATCCTGGTCGTCGGCGCGGTGATGTGGTTGCTGGTATAGGTTCCCTGGTGCACCCCGCGATTCATTGTGCAACGGTCCGAAGCGTGACCGGGTTGACGGTGCGAGGCGCGATCGGCAGTGAATGGCACGCCCTTCACACGGGTTGCAGCGCCGCAATGTGCATTCAGACGCGCACCGGTTGCGGCGAGCCCGAACGACACAAAAAGCGTGCTCATCGGCGAGGTAAGGGCTCCTGGAGAGGGCGCGCCATTCCCGGCGCGGCCTGTCTTGCGGCGCAGCCCTTTCCGACTCGCTGAAAGCTACACGATGAGTGGCGGGGTGCACTCGCCTGCTCGCCCGCCGGAAAGCATCGATCGGGCGGTCGCTCCGCGGGCAGGTCGGGCGCTGCGGCGTTAGAATCGAGAGAGTCGTTCCGGGCGGGATTGCCGATCGGCTGCTTCGGGGTCATTACAACAATCGGAAGACACACCATGCGCATCGGCGTACCCAAGGAAATCAAGAACCACGAATACCGCATCGGTCTGACGCCAGCCGGCGTTCGCGAACTGGTCGGCCACGGTCACGAGGTGATGGTCCAGCGCGACGGCGGCAAGGCCATCGGCCTGACCGACGACCAGTACGAGCGCGCCGGGGGACAGATCGTCGACACGGCCGAAGAGATCTTCGCCGCGGCCGAAATGATCATCAAGGTCAAGGAGCCGCAGCCCGACGAGTGCGGGATGCTGCGCGAGGGACAGATCCTCTATACCTACCTGCACCTGGCGCCGGATCCGAGTCAGACGAAGGGGCTGGTGGATTCGGGCTGCACCGCGATCGCCTACGAGACCGTCAGCGACAAACAAGGGGGATTGCCCTTGCTGGCGCCGATGTCGGAAGTCGCCGGGCGCATGTCCATCCAGGCCGGTGCGCACGCGCTCGAGCGCGCCCAGGGGGGCTCGGGCGTGCTGCTGGGCGGCGTGCCCGGGGTACGTCCCGCCGAGGTCATGATCCTCGGCGGCGGCGTGGTCGGTCTGAACGCGGCGCGCATGGCGATGGGCATGGGCGCCGACGTCACGATCTTCGACCGCTCGCTGCCGCGCCTGAAATATCTCGACGAGCTGTACGGTGAGCGCCTGAACACGCTGTACTCGACCGACGAGGCGATCGACGAACATCTTTCCACGGTCGACCTGGTGGTCGGTGCGGTGCTGATCCCGGGCGCCTCGGCGCCCAAGCTGGTGCGCAAGGACCAGCTATCGATCATGCAGCCCGGTTCGGTGCTGGTCGATGTGGCCATCGATCAGGGCGGCTGCTTCGAGACCTCACACCCGACCACGCACCAGCACCCCACCTTCGATGTCGACGGCATCATCCACTACTGCGTCGCCAACATGCCCGGCGCCGTCGCGCGCACCTCGACCTTCGCGCTGACCCACGCGACGCTGGCCTACGCGGTGCAGCTTGCCGACAAGGGTGCGCGCCAGGCGATGCTCGACGACCCGCACCTGCTCGACGGGCTGAACGTGCATCACGGCCACGTGACCTACGAGGCGGTGGCCCGCGACCTGGGCTACGTCTACGTCCCGCCTGCCGAGGCGCTGACATCCGGCTGAACCGCTGCGCGGGCTCTGTGCTTTCGTTTCGACGGCGTTGACTTCACGCCGTTGACTCGACGCTCGTGGCGGCTTGTTAGGGTTCGGCGCCCACGGTCACGGAGTTCCAGGGAGTGGACGATCATTCGCGAATTCGCGAACCTTCGCGCCTGAAGCGTGTGCGGCGCTTCGTCGGCGTTATCGGTATCGCGGTCGCCGCCGGCTTCCTGCTCTGGGTTCCGGCGGGCCTGGTACCCGGCATTCCCGGCCTGATCGAAGTGTTCGGCATCGAAGGGCTGCGAACGCCCGCGTCGTTCACGGTCGGCGGACTGATGCTGGGAGCCATCGGATTCTTCGAGCCCTGACCGATCCTGACCGATCGCACGATCGAACGCATCCTGACCACGCCAAAGGAGATTGCCCATGTTCAAGTTGTCCGACGCTCTGATTCTGGCTGCCGCGCTGCTATCGCTGGCGCTGTCGGCGTTCTTCTGGTTCAACGGCGAAGTCGATCTTGCGCTGTTCACGGGAATCTGGGTGCCGTCCATTCTGACCTTCGGCATCTACTTCAAGCTGGCCAGCGTGGCGGCCCGGAGGGCGCGCAATGAGTGAATCCATGTTTTTCGGAATCGCCG
Source organism: uncultured Halomonas sp. (assembly GCA_964415285.1). Taxonomy (GTDB): domain Bacteria; phylum Pseudomonadota; class Gammaproteobacteria; order Xanthomonadales; family Wenzhouxiangellaceae. Next base: position 22,960 of record CAYPZP010000001.1, read on the forward strand.
TATTCGTATTTGCCATGCTGCTGCTGGGACTGGTGCTGACGATTGCCGAGTTCCGGCACGGCGAGCCGCGGCAGCAGCAGAAGCGCGCAGAACGTTCGCGCCGCAGTCGCGCTTCGGGCCCTTGAGGAACCGCTGAACGCGTCTGCCTGCAGCGCGCTTCCGGAAAAGCCGCAGATCGCGCCGCCGGGCCCGGAGCGACGGCGCAGCGCGTTGACACGTTCGCGTTATGCTCCGCATCCCGTTGTAATTCCTAATTTCCTGCTGCGGTGGGAGGACGTCCTGATGACACGCACCCTATGCATTCTTGGGCTGGCGCTATTGCTCGCCGGCTGCGCTGAAGAGTCGGCCGATCAGGGCGCGGGCGGAGGATGGTCCGATCAGGAGTCTTCGATGCCGGTGCGCGCGTTCATCGTTTCGCGGCAGGATCTTTCGCGACGTGTCCAGGTTGCCTCTCCGGTGGCGCCGCTGCGTCGAATCGAACTCGCCGCGCGCACCGACGGCATCGTCAGCGAAGTCCTGGTCGAGGCCGGAGACCGCATTCGACAGGGGCAGTTGCTGGCCCGTCTCGACGTCAGCGAGCAGCGCGCGGAGTTGGCGCGTGCCGAGGCTGCGCAGCGCGAGGCGCAGGCCAACTTCGATCGCCTGGCGCGATTGCGCGAACGCGATTACATCGACGAAGCGAGTTTCGTCACGGCACGCTCGGAGCTCGAGGTGGCCGGAAGCGAGGTTCAGCTGTGGCAGACGCGCGTCGAGTTCGGCCGCATCGTCGCGCCCATCGATGGCCACGTCATCGATCGGATGGTCGAGCCCGGCGCGGCGATCGGGCGGCTGGCGCCGGCTTTCGAGATCGCGAATCTCGATGAGCTGGTGCTGCGGGTCGGCGTTTCCGAGCTCGACCTCGATCAGCTCGATCCCGGCGACGCGGTGCCGGTTCGCGTCGACGCGATCGACGCCCAGGCGCCGATCGACGGTCGCGTGAGACGGATCTTCCCGGCCGCCGAAGACGCTAGCCGACTGGTGACAGTGGAAATCGAACTGCCGGGCGCCTACGACCGGGGCGTTCGTCCGGGCTTCCTGGCGCGAGCCGATCTGCTGGTCGATTTTCGCGAGGACGTGCTGGCGGTGCCGGCCGGTGCGGTCGGCGTTGGCGATCGGTCCTACGTGATGGTGATCGACGGAAACGACGAATTGGTGCGGCGCGTGGTCGACACCGGCGTGATCCGCGGCAGCTGGCGGGAAATCACGGGCGGTCTGGAATCCGGCGACCGCATCGTCTCGTCCAATCCCATCGACCTGGCCGAGGGCGATCTCGTGCGCGTGGTCGATACGATCGACGGCCAGGGCAGCAGCGGCGGGGAAGCATGAGCCGCCGCGACGCGGGGAAATCCGATGCGGATGCGCAGGATCCGGCGCGCGGAACGCGCTATTACCGCGGCCTGACGCACGCCGCGATCCGGCGGCCCGTGGGCACGCTCTCGTTATCGATGGTCGTGCTGGTCATGGGTCTGTTCTTCGTCGACCGGCTGCCCGTCAATCTGCTGCCGGAAGTCGTCTACCCGCTGGTCCGGGTCAACGTCAATTATCCGGGCGCTTCGCCCGAGGTGGTCGAAGAGCAGGTCACGCGTCCGCTGGAGCGCGCGCTGGCGGCGACCGAAGGCCTGGTCAGCATGGACAGCGAGGCCGAGGAAGGCCGCACCGACGTCAACCTGCGTTTCGAGTACGGAACCGACCTGGACGTCGCGCTGCAGAATGCCGCGCGTCTGCTGGAGGGCGTGCGCGGAAGGTTGCCCGACGGGGTCGAGTCGCCGCGCCTGCGCAAGTGGGATCCGGGAACGTCGTCGGTGTTCGAAGCCGGATTCTCTTCCGACCTGAGAACTCCGCGCGAGGTTCGCGACTGGGTCGATAACCGGCTCGGTCCCCAGCTTCAGACCATCAACGGCGTTTCGGGCGTCGAGTCCATCGGCGGTCAGGAGCGCGAGGTCGAGGTTATCGTCGACCAGCAGCGATTGCGATCGTACGGGCTGACGCTTTCCGATATCGCCGACCAGCTGGCGCAGGAGAATCTGGCCGTTGCGGCCGGCAACGTCACCTCCTCGAGCCTCGACGTCATGGCCCGCGCCGACAGCCGGTTCCAGTCGCCGGACGACATCGCCAACGTGCTGATGGCGGTACCCGGCTCGGACCGCCGCATCCGACTCGAAGACGTGGCCGAAATCCGCGACGGTTTCGCCGAACAGCGCCTGTTCGTTCGCTTGAACGGCATACCGGCGGTTCAGGTTTCGGTGTTCAAGCAGCCCGAGGCCAACACGGTCTCGGTGGTCGACGAGGTGATCGCGAGACTCGAATCGCTGGACGCCTCCGGCTTCATTCCGGAGGACATGGACTACCGCATCACCGAGGATGCCGCTTATTTCATCCGTAAGTCGGTCGATTCGGTATCGACCGCCGCGCTGCTCGGCGCGGCGCTGGCGATGGTCGTCGTACTCGGGTTTCTCGGCAGCCTGCGCAAGGCCTTCGTGATCGGCCTGTCGATCCCGCTGGCGGTGATGGCGACGTTTGCATTGATGGGCGCTGGCGGGCTGACGCTCAACGTCATGAGTCTCGGCGGGCTGGCGCTGGGCGTGGGCCTGCTGCTGGACAACGCCATCGTCATGCTGGAGAACATCGCCAGGCACCGCGAATCGCTCGGCAAGGACGGCGAGACCGCTGCCCACGAGGGCGCCGACGAGGTGATCTCCGCGGTCACCGCCGGCACGCTCACCAACCTGGCCGCCGTGGTGCCGTTCCTGCTCATCACCGGGCTGGCGACGCTGGTGTTCCAGGAATTGCTGATCACCATTTCTTTCGCGGTCATGGCCTCGCTCGCCGTCGCGCTCACGCTGGTACCGATGCTGGCCGCGCAGTTCGCGAAGATTCGTTTCGAGTCGGGATTCAACCGATCGCTGGTCTTTCGCCTTTTCAACGGCGGCATCGAGCGCCTGGCCGCGCAATATCGCCGGGTCCTGTCCGGGCTGCTTCGCTGGCGCTGGGCGGTGGTGGCCGCGGGCGTGGCGATCTTCGTCGGCAGCATCCAGCTCACCGGCCAGCTCGGGAACGAGTTCCTGCCCGAACTCGACGACGGCGAACTCGGATCGTCGATCTCGTTACCGCCCGGCGCGACGCCGGAAGAAACCGACGACGCGGTTCGGCGCATGGAAGCCGCGCTGGCCGGAATGCCGCACGTCGAAAGCCTGTTCGCCCTGGCCGGCGGCAACGTCTGGGGCGGCACCGTTAACGTCCGTCCCGGACGGGGCTACGTGTTCATCCGGCTCGCCGATGCCGAGCAACGGCCCGAATGGCCCGCCAGCCGGTGGGTGCGCGAAGCGCGCAGCCGCATCAACGCACTCGACATCCCCGGCGCCAGGGCCTGGGTCTGGTCGCCGGGTATCCGCGGGCTGACCTTCGGCAATTCCGGTGAAGACATGGAGCTGAGCATCGTTGGCGACGATATCGGCGAACTGCAGCGCGTGGCCGCCGAAGTCGTTGACGCGATTCGACCGATTCCCGGGCTGAACCGGATCCGGCAGCGCGACGAAGATCGCACGCCGATGCTGGATATCGACGTCGACCGCGAACGAGCCGCTGCACTGAACCTAGATTCCGCCTCGGTCGCTCGCAGTCTGCGAAACGCCGTCAGCGGCTACGTGCCGACGCAGTACTCGAGCGGCGGCAACGAATACAACGTTCGCGTCCGCTTGCCCGACGAGGCCGTCGAAGATATCGACAGCCTGGGCCAGGTGATCATCGCCGACGGCATCAACGGTCCGATCCAGGCGCGGCAGGTCGCCACGTTCAGCCTGCAGGAAGGTCCGGCCGAGATCGCGCGGGAAAACCAGGTCCGTATCCAGCGCGTGACCGGTGATTTCGATACGTCGATCAGCGACGTCGGGACCATCATGAACGCCGTGCGCGAGCGAATCCGGGACGTCGACATGCCGCCGCAGTACAGCGTCATTCTCGGCGGCCAGTTCGAAACCGTGCGCGAAACCAACCGGGAGATGTCCATCGTGATCGCGCTGGCGGTGTTCCTGGTGTTCGTCGTCCTGGCGGTTCAGTACGAGAAGCTGTCCAACCCGATCGTGATCATGACGGCCGCGCCGCTGGCGGCAGCCGGTTCGGCGCTGGCGCTGTATCTCACCGCAACGCCGATCAGCGCGCCGGTGTTCCTGGGCACGGTCTTGCTGATCGGGATCGTGGTCAACAACGCGATCCTGTTGGTCGAGTACATCGAGCGCCGACGCCGGGAAGGCTGGGAAATGGCCGATGCGGTCGTCGAGGCCGGCGGCATCCGCTTGCGCCCGATCCTGATGACCACGCTGACGACGGTCGCCGGCATGATGCCGTTGGCTGTGGGCATGGGATCCGGCTCGCTGCTGATGCAGCCCTTGGCCGTCGCGGTGGTCGGAGGCTTGCTGTCGGCGATGCTGCTGACGCTCTTCCTCGTGCCCTGCTTGTATGTGATCGTTCAGAACGCCTCGGAGTCGCTGCGCCGCCTGCTGCTGCGGCGCGGCGAAGGGCACGACGGCGTGGCGGTTGCAGAGACGACCTGAGTGACCCGTGCCCGCCGGTGCTCAGCGCCCGGTTCGACGAGCGTCGCCGGCCCGGGCGGTGGCCTCCAGCGCGCTGCGCATGATGTCGACGCCGGTTCGAATCACTTCGCTCCAGATCGAGTCCAGTTCGCTGTCGAACTCCGGGTCGCATCGCCGCGCCGTGGCGACCAGTGAGAGCGTCCACAGATCGAAATGCGACGGTGCGATCTCGAATCGGCGATGCGTCCTGCCGAGAAAGCGCAGATACTCGTCGGCACCGGGTGCCTCGTCGACGGCCAGCGTCATGATGTGCAGCGAAGACTTCAGCTTGCGCTTGAGCCGGGCCATGTCGCTGTGTTCGAAGATCGAGGCGATTTCCGGTGAAATCGCCATGAACGAATCATAGAACCGATCGAGAAACGCCGGATCCGCAGTGGCCCGGTCCAGGCTGGCGTGAAACCGCTCCAGCTGCTGCGCCCGGGTCGAGGTCGAATTCGGTTCCGCGCCATCCACGGCCGATCTCAGGCCCAGAGGCGTTGAAACCAGGCTTTCTTGCCGGCCCTGGATTTCATGCCGCGCGTCAGAAAATGCTGCGAGTATTCCTTGTCGGAATCCATGATGTGCTGGGTCAGCCACATCTTCAGGAAGTGCAGCAGCTTGAAGCTGACCTTGCGCTCGTCTTCGACCACTTCCCGGCGCATCGAGAGAACCTCTTCGACCAGCTCTTCGTGCTCGGCCTTGTGGTTCTCGTAGTCGGGATATTCGAAGATGCGCATCAGGCTTTCTTCGACCGCGAAGTGGATTCGCGTGTAATCGACCAGGCGGTCGAGAATCTCGATACATACCTCGTTACCGTGGCGTTCACGGATCGCCTGGTTCAGTTCGTTGAGCAGACCGACCAGCACCTTGTGCTGTTCATCGATCTCCTCGATCCCGACGCTTAGATCATCGCTCCAGCTGATGAATTCACTCATGCTCCTGCTCCCGGTCGATGCCTGGAAATTTCAAAAGCCAGCCAACCAAACCAGGCTCGCCCCCGTCCGCTGTCGAGATCGCATTCTGCGTTAGCCGACCGGGTCGTTTTTTGGCGCAAGTCAAATTTGCGATCGGGCTCGATTCATCGGATCACTGGATCACCCGCGACGGATGCAGACTGCGACTCGATCCCGGCGTTTCGCAGGTGGAGGCTCTGGAGGGACCACTGGCCATGCCGCAACTTCCGAGGTTCGGGTGAGCTATCGAACCACCGGGCGCGCGGGCCGGGAATTCGGATCCGGCGGTCGTGCGCAAGCGCTGACGCGATCAGTGCTATCTTCGAGACCTCGATTCGATCACTGCACGACATTCGGAGGATCATGATGAGTTCCAAGTTGTTGCCTGCGCTGGCTGCCTTGCTGCTGCTCTCCGGTTGCGGGGACGCCGAACAGGCCCCGTCCGAGTCTTCGATCGCGGCCGAGTCGGCCCGCGACACGGCCGCTGCCGCTGAACCGTCCGAGAGCGTTCCGGAACCCGAAAACGCGAGTTCGACCCGCGAGCCGGAAGAGACGCGCCCGCCGAACGCGGAATGGCAGACCCCGGCTTTCGACGGCCAGACCCGCGCGCCGCAACCGGCGACGAGCGCCGAATGGCGTCTGGAAACCGTTGCCCAGGGCCTGGAGCACCCTTGGGCGCTGGAAATCCTGCCCGACGGTGCATTCCTGGTAACCGAGCGCCCCGGCAACCTGCGCATCGTGTCCACCGATGGCAGCGTGGGCGAGCCGATTTCCGGCGTGCCCGAAGTGCATGCAGTGGCCCAGGGCGGGTTGCTGGACGTGGCGCTGGCCCCGGATTTCGAGCAGAGTCGCAGGATCTACCTGACCTTCTCCGAGCCCACCGACTCGGCGAGTCGGACGGCTGCGGCATCGGCCACGTTGAGCGAGGACCGCACGGAACTCACCGATGTGCAAGTCATCTTCCGCCAGCACCCGGAATTCCAGTCGCGCGGTCACTACGGCTCGCGCATCGTGTTCGACCCCGAAGGCCGGATCTACATCACCACCGGCGATCGGATGGACCGAAGCCGCGAGCTTGCGCAGGACCCGTCGAATACCATCGGCACGGTGGCTCGGATCAATCCCGACGGTTCGATTCCCGCGGACAATCCGTTTGTCGGCGATTCGGACCGCGCCGACGCCATCTGGTCGTGGGGGCATCGCAATATCCAGGCCGCCGCGCGGCATCCCGAAAGCGGGGAACTGTGGACCATCGAGCACGGCCCGGCCGGCGGTGACGAGCTGAACAATCCCGAGGCCGGCAGGAACTACGGCTGGCCGGCGGTCACCTACGGCGAAAACTACAGCGGCAGCAAGGTGACCGAAGGCATCACACAGCGTAACGACGTCGAGCAGCCGGTGTACTACTGGGATCCCGTGATCGCGCCTTCGGGCATGACCTTCTATACCGGCGACGCGTTCCCGGTCTGGCAGGGCGACCTGTTCATCGGCGGTCTGGCCAGTGCCCGGGTGGTGCGACTGGTGTTCGACGGCGATCGGGTCGCGGCCGAAGAGTGGTTGCCGGTCGGCGAGCGCGTCCGCGACGTGATTCAAGGTCCGGACGGCCACCTGTATCTGGTCACCGACATGGATAACGGCAAAATCATGCGAATCCTGCCGGCCGGCTGAACCCCGGTCGGCGATCGCGGGCTTCCTGCGAACCCGCTAAACTGCCGTGGCTCGCCTCCATTGGGTGATGCAAACCTCGCATCTGATTGTCCTCCGAGGTTGACATCACATTTTCCGGCCGCTAAGTTGATCGGAATGAGGTTCCGAAAGGGGGACGGCTCGGGACCCGGAGGCTGGCGTGATGGCATGGAGGGCGGGTTTCCGCACCTCGAGAAAATCGTTCGTGCCCGGAAACGTGCCATTCGGCGCGGTCCTGCCGGGCGCTTTCGCGTCGCTTTCCATCCTGGTGTCGTTCGGTGCGGCCGCGTCGGACGACGGCCGGCCCGAGCGTTTCAATGATGCGCTGGGAGGCAACGAAGAGTGGGACATCACCGTGCCCGGATCGCCCCCTGCGGGCGATTTTCGCTCGGTCGTGCTCTCGGGAGCGGCGCTGGAGTCGACTCGCTACCTCGAAATCCTGGGCGAATTTCGCCGCGTCATCGCCGGCTTCGAGCGCAATCCTTCCGGCGCCGAGGAGCGCACCCGGCTTGCGCGATTGCAGCAGCAGCTCCGGCAGCGCGTACAGCTGAACATGGACGCAGGCTATTTCTATGCCGCCGGCGTCTATATCGAACTGCTCGAGGCCAGCGGTGCCTCCGCCGATGAAATCCGTCGCTTGACCGAGGCGCTCCAGGTACGTCGCCGGGCCGCGCCCGGCTGAGGCGGCTGCGTCCCGAGCGACGCAGCGCGATCGTCTACCATGGCGCTTTCGCCGAAGAGAACGCTGCATGCCTGGAGCAACTGGTCTTCGCGACCCGCTGGACCCGGCCGGGCACCGGGTGGATCTGCGCCCGTCTTCGATGCGAGCCGAAGGGCGCGGGCTGGCAATGTTCGTTCGCGACGCGATGCCCTGATGCGACGGCTGCGGTGCAATCCCGGCGTGGTCTGCTTGCTGGTGCTGATGGCCGCGGGGCCGGCGCCGGCACAGGATGAACGACCGTACGGAACGCCGCCGGAATTCGAGGGTGCGTTGACGTCGCTGGCGGCGATCAACATCCGGAATGCGCGCCTGGAGACCGTGGTGAGCGGCCTGAACGAGCCCTGGGCGCTCGAGTTTTCCGGCACCGGTGAAGCATTGATCACCGAGCGCGGCGGCCGCCTGCTGCGGGTCGACCTTGCGTCGAGCGGCGATGCCGCGGTGCAGGAAGTCGCGGGCCTGCCGGAGATCGCCGCGCCGCACCAGCAGACTGGCCTGCTCGATCTCGCCCTGCATCCGGATTTCGACGACAACGGCCGGATCTACTTCAGCTACTCCGAGGCCGATCCGGACACCGGCCGGTACTTCCGCACCCAGGTCGCCCGAGCGCGCCTCGAGGGGGCGCGGCTGCACGACGTCGAACCGCTGCTGGTCGACGGCGCCTATGGCTGGTCGCCCTCCAACTTCGGCGGTGCGCTGGCTTTCGACGGCGAAGGGCGTCTGCTGATCTCGATCGGAGATCGGTCCGAGGAGGTGCTGTCGCAGCGTGGGGATCGGCTGGAAGGCAAGATCCTGCGCCTGAACGCCGACGGCAGCGTACCGGTCGACAACCCGTTCATCGGTGACCCGCAAATCGACGATCGTATCTTTGCCATCGGGGTGCGCAACGTTCAGGGTCTGATGCGCGATCCGCAGGGTGGTCGCGTGTACATGGCCGAGCACGGACCGCTGGGCGGCGACGAGGTCAACGTGCTCGAAGCCGGTGCGAACTACGGCTGGCCGCGCATCACCTACGGGCTGGCCTACAGCACCGCGCCGATCGGCGAAGGCACCCACGCCGACGGACTGATGCAGCCGATCTTCTACTACCTGCCTTCCGAGGCGATTTCCCCGCTGCTGGTCTACCGGGGCGAGATGTTTTCGGAATGGGACGGCGATCTGCTGGTCGGGGCACTCAAGGGTCGACACGTCAGTCGTCTGGACGTGGACGATGACCGGGTTCGGAGCGAGTACCCGATCCTGAACGAGATCGGCAGCCGCATCCGCGATCTAAAGACCGGCCCCGACGGCGCGATCTGGATCCTGACCCAGGACGGCGACCTGATGCGACTCGCGCGCACCGAGGCGATCGAGCCGGCACGACGCACGCCCGACGGCGAGCGCGTCTATCAGCTGGTCTGCGCCGGCTGCCACGACACCGGCGCGGCCGGTGCACCCCGGCTGGACGAAGCCTGCCGCTGGAAGGAAATTTCCGAGCGATCGATCGAGACGCTGTATCGGAACACGCTGAGCGGAATCGGCAACATGCCCGAGCGCGGCCTGTGCTACAGCTGCAGTGAAGAGCATCTGTTCCGGGCGGTCGACTACATGCTCGGGGCCGCTGCCGAATGCAACTCACGCTGAGTCACCTCGCGCGACGATGCCGATGAGCTTGCGGGCATCGGCTCTGATGCTGCTCGCCCTGGTCGCGTTCGCGGCCAACTCGATCCTGACGCGTGCGGCGCTGGACGGCACCGCGATCGACCCGGTCGCCTTCACGCTGATCCGGATCGCGTCCGGAGCGATGATCCTGATCGCGCTGGTGCGACTTCGAGCGGGCAACCGCATCGGGCGCGGCAGCTGGGCTTCGGCCTTCGCGCTGTTCGGCTATGCCATCCTGTTTTCGCTTGCCTATGCATCGCTGAGCGCAGCCACTGGTGCGTTGCTGCTGTTCGGCGCCGTGCAGATCACGATGGTCGCCTGGGCGCGGTACCGCGGCCAGCGCCTGCGAATGCTGCAGCTCGTGGGTCTGGGCCTGGCGATCGCGGGTCTGGTCTGGCTGCTGGCGCCCGGCCTGGCCGCGCCGCCGGCTCTTGCCGCGGCGATGATGCTGTCGGCCGGCGTGTGTTGGGGCGTCTACACGCTTCGCGGCAAGGGATCCGGGGACCCGCTGCGGGCCACGGCCGCGAACTTTCTCCGCGCGCTGCTCCCGGCGGCGATCCTCGCGCTGGTCGTGGCGTCACGACTGAGCCTCGACCGTGAAGGCGTCCTGCTGGCGCTGGCTTCCGGCGCGCTGGCGTCGGGTCTCGGCTATGCGATCTGGTATGCGGCGCTGCGCCACATCGATACGCATACCGCCGCCGTTTCGCAGCTCTCGGTGCCGGTGATCACCGCGGTCGCCGGCTTGGCGCTCCTGGCCGAACCGGTAACCCCCCGACTGACTGTCGCCGGCATCGCCATTCTCGCCGGCATCGCACTGGTGGTCTGGAAGCCGGCCCGCTGAGGTCGTTTCAGAAAGAAGATCCGGGCTGTTTGAGGAACTCGATCTCCTGGGCCGTCGATTCCCGACCCAGGATCGCGTTGCGGTGCGGGAAACGACCGAAGCGGTCGATGATGCGCTGGTGCGCCCTGGCATAGTCGACGAAACTCTCGAAGGTCTGGCGCTGGTGTTCGGGCACTTCGCGCGCCAGCCCGTGCATCAGGTCGACGCACCAGGCCTGGTCGTCGGCGTTCTCGGAATGCTCCAGCGGCAGGTAGAAGAACACGCGCTGGATTGGCCGCAGCGACGCGTCGGTGGCGGCTTCGAGACCCTCAACGCACAGCGTTCGGGCCAGCCCGTCGAGGCCGAACATCGCCGGCGTGTCGCGGTGGATGTTTCGGGTGAACTGGTCGGTCAACAGGATCAGCGCCAGCCGGCCCGGAGCGCTTCGCGCCCAGTCGTCGAGCTGGCGGTCTCCGGCGGCCTGAACCCGTGCCTCGAAGAGATGTTGCATGTCGGTATCGACCTCGGCATCCTTGCCCCACCACAGCTTCGACTGCCGACCGGCCACGGTCGAGTCATCGAGATTCTCGAAATCCTCGCCGAACCAGAAATTCAGGATGTCGTCGATGCCGTTCATGCTGTCGCCGGGTTCCGGGTTCGGGCAACAGCGTAGCGCAACCGTGACTTCCGGCGCTTACGCGCGATCGTCCGGGTGGCGTAAGCTGACACCTGATCCCCGGAAGATCGCCATCGGCCCATGAAAACCCTGGCATTGACGATTGGCTGGTTCATCCTTTTCGTGTTGAGCTGGCCGCTGGCGTTGCTGGTTCTGATCGCATGGCCGTTGGTCTGGCTGCTGTTGCTGCCGTTTCGGTTGATCGGGATTGCCGTGGAGGGCGTGTTTTCGTTTCTGAGAGCGGTGGTGTTGTTGCCGGCCAGGCTCTTGGGCCATCGGCCGGCTTAAGCCCGTTTTTGCGTTGGTCTTGATCCTTCGATCGTCGAGCCGGGTTGGCTGAGTCTGGATTGAATCCTATTCGGAGCTGGATCGTTAAGAACTGCAGAAACCGCTTCTCAGCCTTTTTTGTCTCCAAGTGCCGATCGTATTTCCCGGCGCAAAACCGTCAAGCCGGCACCACACTCCGACGGCCACCTACCCCGCAAGGCCAGAACAACCTCAGAGCAACACCGCCGAAGCAATTCCGAGAAAGGCGAAGAAACCGACCACGTCGGTGACCGTGGTCACGAACGGTCCCGATGCCAGTGCCGGATCGACGCCGAGCTTGTCGAGTGCGATGGGAATCAGGATTCCGCCCAGCGCCGCGGCGATCAAGGTGAACACCATCGCCACGGCGATGACGGCCGCCAGCATCGGCACGCCGAACCAGAATCCGGCCACGGCGGCCATGACCAGGCCGAACACCAGCCCGTTGATGCCGCCGACGGTGATCTCGCGCCAGCTGACGCGGAGCGCGTTGGCGGCGGTCAATTCCCGCGTTGCGATCGCGCGCACCGCGACGGTCATGGTCTGGGTGCCGGCGTTGCCGCCCATCGATGCGACGATCGGCATCAGCACCGCGAGCGCGACCATCTGGTCGATGGTTTCGGCGTAAGCGTCGATCACCAGCGAGGCGACGATTGCGGTTAGCAGGTTCACCATCAGCCAGATCGCGCGGCCTTTCGTCGTGCGCCACACCGAGTCCGACAGGCTGGAGTCCTCGTCCACGCCGGCCAGCCGGAGCATGTCTTCCTCGTGTTCTTCGTCCAGCACGGCCATCGCGTCGTCGATGGTGATGACCCCGACCAGCCGGCCGCTCTCGTCGACCACCGGGGCCGAGATCAGGTGGTAGTGATTGAACAGGTAGGCGACGTCGGCCTCGTCGTCGGTGACGGTGACGGTTCGAAAGCTCGGCTCGGCGATGTCGATCAGGGAGTGGCCGCGATTCGAAGACAGCAGCCGCCCGAGAGCGACATAGCCGACGGGCTTCATCGCCGGCGAGACCAGTACCACGTGGTAAAACTGATCCGGCAATTCCTCGGCCGAGCGAACGAAGTCGATGGCCTGACCGACGGTCCAGTCTTCGGGCAGCGCGACCAGTTCGCGCTGCATCAGGCGGCCGGCCGACAATTCCGGGTAGGAAAGCGAACTCTCCACGCCGACGCGGTCGCCGATCTCCAGCGCACCGAGGATTCGGATCTGCTGGTGCTCTTCGAGATCCTCGACCAGGTCGACGACGTCGTCGGAGTCCAGCTCGCGGATCGCATCGGCGAGCACGTCGGTCGGCAGCGCCTCGAGCAGCGGCTCGCGAATCGATTCGTCGAGCTCGGAGAGGATCTCGCCGTCGATTCGACGACCCCAGAGCCGGATCAGTTCGGCACGATCGGAACCGCCGATCTGTTCCAGCAGGTCGGCGACATCGGCAGCGTGCAGTGGTTCGAGCAGATCGCTGACGCGACCGGCGTCGCCGATTTCCACGGCCTCGAGGACCGAGTTGATCAGCTCGGTGTCCAGTATTTCCTGCCCGATCTCCGGTTCCGTTTTCGCTTCGGCTTCCATCGCACTGCTCCAACTGTACCCGTCAACACACGCGAATCCCGATCGCGTCCCCTCCGACGCCGCTCATTATCAAGGCAAACCGTTGCGTCACGTCGACGATCTCGCGCCGGTGCTGGCCGGAAACCGGAATCATGGATGAATGAAGGGGCAGGGCGCCGGATTTGCGTATGACCCTTCAGATCTTCTCTGCCGGGAGCCGACCGATGATGCCAGCGCTCATCCGCAAATCGCCCATCGCTCGACGCGTCCTGCCGTCCGACCCGCGTGCGGCCGAAGTCGCCTACGAACCGGCGCCACCGACTGCTCACTCGATTGCCCAATCGGCTGCCGCCGCCGGCGCGGCCGCCCCGATGATTCGCGGCGACCTGAATCGCGACGGCCGTTTTCGCCGCGCCCGCGCGAGCGTCGAGCGGTTCCCGGCCACGGCCAGCGGCTGGTGCTTCGATCGCAGGGGCAGCGACTGCGTCGGCGGTGTTCGGCTGTGGCTCGATCATTACGCTGGCCGCAACCCCCGGTCCGGGCTGGATCGCTGCTTCGTGGTCCGGGGTCTCGTGCCCGGTGGCCGGCAAGTGTACGCTGTGGCTGGAGCAGGCCCGCACCGTCACGCTGCGGTTCGAGCCTGCCGGTGACCTGATATTCGGAAACGGATTCGGACAGGAGGCGTTGACAGTGAATTCAAGTGATCGATTCCGCCGGTTGGAGTCCCTGTTCCATGAGCTGGAAGCGCTCGATCCCGTACAGCGCGAGCAGCGACTGGATGCGGTATCGGCCGAGGACCCCGAACTTCATGCCGAGCTGCTCGAGATGATCAAGCCGTCGGACGGAGTGGCGCGCGACGAAGCGCAGCTGGACCGGATGGCCGGAAAGGGCGGTCTTGCGGCCAGTCTGGCGGAATCCGGCGACCCGCCCGCCGTCGGACCCTACACGCTGATCCGCGAGCTCGGCGAAGGCGGGATGGGTCGGGTCTACATGGCCGAGCAAAGCGAACCGGTGCGACGCACGGTGGCGCTGAAGCTGACCCGGCGCGGCTTCGACAGCGCCGAAGCCAAAGTGCGTTTCCGCGCCGAGCGCCAGGCGCTGGCCGTGCTGGAACACCCCAATATCGCTCGCGTATTCGACGCCGGCAGCACGGACGACGGTCGCCCGTGGTTCGCCATGGAGTACATCGAAGGCTTGCCGATCACGGACTGGGCCGAGCAGCGCGGCCTGGGCCTGGTCGAGCGCATCCGCCTGTTGCTGACGGTTTGCGACGCGGTGCAGCATGCGCATCGAAAAGGCCTGATTCACCGTGATCTCAAGCCGTCGAATATCCTGGTCGTCGACGACGGCGGACTCGGTTTTCCCAAGGTCATCGACTTCGGGATCTCGCGCGCCGTCGGTATCGAGCCCGATGGTCGTTCCAAGCTCACGCAACTCGGCGAACTGGTCGGCACGCCGGAGTACATGAGCCCGGAGCAGGCAGCGCTCGGCGAGATCGATATCGACACGCGATCCGACGTCTACTCGCTCGGTCTGGTGCTCTACGAACTGCTTGTCGGGGCACCGCCGATTTCCGGTCGAGACCTGCGGGCACTGGGTTTCGAGGCGATGTGTCGGCACATCCGGGAAGGTGAAACGCCGCGCCCGAGCCGATTCCGCGCCCCGTCGGAGTCGCAGGAGTCGACCACCGCGCGCTGGCGCTCGAATCTCAAGGGCGACCTCGACTCGGTGCTGTTGAAGGCCCTGGCCAAGGACCGCGAGCGGCGTTACGGCAGCGCCGCCGAGCTCGCCGATGATCTGAAGCGCTATCTCGACGACCAGCCGGTGCTGGCACAGCCGCCTTCGCTGGCCTACCGGGCGACCAAGTTCGTGCGTCGCCACCGATGGCCGGTGGCCGCGGCCGCCGCCGTCAGCGTGGCGATCGTTTCCGGTGCAGTGATCGCCGGCTACGGACTGCTCGAAGCGCGCGCCGCCCAGGCCGAGTCCGAGCGACAGCGGGTAACGGCCGAAGAATCGCTTCGGTTCATGGTCGGGCTGTTCACCGCGGCGGATCCACGCGAAAGCGCGGGATCGAATCCCACCGCGCTGGAGTTGCTGGGACGGGGTCGCGAGCGCATCGATGAGCTGGAAGACGCGCCTTTGGTGCGCGTTCGCCTGCTGGAATCGCTCGGCGAGGTCTACTGGTCGCTGGGCGACCTGGACGTGGCCCGGGAAATGCTGGTGGAAGGGATTGCATCGCACAGGGTCGCCGGAGCGATCGATTCTGCGCGGCTGGCGCAGATGCTCGGACGCCTGGGCGCGGTGCATCGCGACCTCGGCGAGCTTTCCGAGGCCGAGCGCTTTAACCGCGAGGCGCTGGCCGAATTGGAATCGGCCGGCCTCGGCGACGGACTGGAAGCCGCATCGAACCTCAATCAGCTGGCGATCGTGCTGTCGCGCACGGGGAGACTCGACGCGGCGGTCGATGCCTATCGCCGCGCGCTTGACATCTCCGAGCGGCTGCAAACCCAGTCCACCGGGAGCAGCCTGATTACCCAGCAGCGGATCAATGTCCTGCGCGCCAACATGGCCGTGGCGCAGTACCGCAAGGGCGACCACCGGGGCGCGGCCGAATCGTTCGAGCGCGTGCTGGCGATCGTCAAGCAGGAACTGCCGCCGACCCACCCCTATATCGGCACGCTCCACAACAACCTGGCCAATGCCTACGAAAAGCTCGGTCACAGGGCGGCGGTTCGGCGGCATGCCGAAAAGGCCGTCGAGATCGACCGCGCCGGGTCCGGTGAGCGTCACCCGACCGTGGCCGACAGTCTGCTCAAGCTGGGCCAGGCGATGGGGCTGCTCGGCGAATACGATGCGGCCGAAGCGGCGCTGATCGAATCCCGCGGGATCATCGTCGAAAATCGGGGTGCAGAGCATTTCCAGGTCGCGATGCGCGATTTTCAGCTCGGCATGCTGTCGCTGCGTCGAAACCAGCCGGATGTGGCCGCTCGCCGTTTCGAACGCGCCGTCGCGCGGGCGGACGAAACCGAGGGTCTGGCCGGGATGTTGCGCGCCGGTTACCGTCGGAACCTGGCGCTGGCTTATCGCGGCAGCGGCGATCGTGCGGCGGCCGAACGAGCTGCGCGGGAGGCGCTCGATCTGGCGGCCGAAGACCCGGCCGCCGACGGCGAGCGCACCAAGGCGGCGCTGCTGATGGCGCTGCTGGCCGTCGATCGAGGCGACAACGCGCAGGCCGAACAGTGGCTCGACCGGGCCATGGAACATGATTCGTGTTCGGCGGAAGACGAAGCCTCCTGCATCTGGGTCGACAACGCGACGATGCTCCCGTTGCGCGCAGCCGTGCTGGCGCGGCTGGGTCGAAACGAATCGGCCCGCGCCGCACTGGCCGCTGCGATCGAGCATTCGGCCTGGCATGTCGGCATGCTGGCGGATCCCGATCTCGAGCCGCTGCGCCGCGACGTCGGCTGGCCGGAGATCGAACAGCAGTTGCGGGCGCGCATCGAGGCCGATCGCCGGACCGACGGCTGATCGGCACGCTCGCGGCGACGGTGAGGATCGTTCAGAGGTCTTGCGAGGCGGGGGCGTCTTCGTGTTCGCGCGCGAGATGCTGGGCCAGCCACCGACGCGAAAAACGCCAGTCGCGTTCGGCGGTCGACAGCGAAATTCCGAGCATGTCGGCGATTTCGGACATCTCGGCGCCGAAGAACACGCGCAGCGCAACCAGTTCGGCCTTGCGTTCGTCGAGTTCCCGAAGCTGTTCCAGCGCTTCCGGGATCTCGAACAGGTCCATTTCCACGCCGATGCCGGCCATCGATAGCCCGAGACGCTGCTGGTCTCCCCCGCGCTTCCGCGCGCGTCGGCGGCGTTGGTAGTCGATGATCGCGCGATTCATGACCCGGGTCGCGTAGGCGAAGAAATGCCGGCGGTTTTCGAATTCGACCGGCTGTTCGAAAATCTTCAGCAGCGCATCGTGGGCGACCATCCGTGGCTCCATGGTCAGGCCGTCGAGCCGCCCTTGGTTGCCGGCAGCCATTTCCCGCCGGGCGATCTGTTCGAGCTGTCCGACAACCGCTTCGATCAGCCGGTCGTCGGACGCGCGGTCGCCGCGCGCCGCGCGGGCCAGCAGCATCGTGATCGAAGAGTCCGACATCGGTGATTCGGGCGGTATCGACAGGAGGTGTCCTTTTGAGTATCCCCGCCTGCCGGGACCCCGTCAAGCGCGGCCGCCGCGTTATGCTGGAGCCGCCGGGCGAAAGCCTGCAGCGGACGCGGCCCATCGGAGCGTGCACATGAAGACCATCGGCCTGATCGGCGGTATGAGCTGGGAATCGACGCTTTCCTACTACCGCATCATCAACGAGACCGTCCGCGACCGCCTGGGCGGCCTGCACTCGGCGAAAGTCCTGCTCTACAGCGCCGAGTTCGCAGAGATCCAGAAACTCCAGGCCGCCGGAGACTGGGGGCGAGCCGGCGAGGTGCTGGCCGATGTCGCCAAACGGCTGCAGGGCGCCGGCGCCGACTTCGTCGCCGTGTGCACCAATACCATGCACGTGGTTGCCGATGCGATCGAATCCGCGATCGACATCCCGTTGTTGCATATCGCCGATGCAACCGGCGAGGCGATCGTCGCGACCGGTGCCGAACGCATCGGCCTGCTCGGCACCCGCTTCACGATGGAGCGCGAATTCTATCTCCGGCGACTCGCCGATCGCTTCGGCCTGGACGTGCGCGTGCCGGGCGAGGACGATCGAGACGAAGTCCATCGCGTGATCTTCGAGGAGCTTTGCGTCGGCGCACTGCGCCCGCCTTCTCGCGATACTTACGTGCGCATCATCGAAGAACTGGACGGGCAGGGCGCCGAGGGCGTCATTCTGGGTTGCACCGAGATCGGACTGCTGGTCGATTCGAGCGATGTCTCGGTGCCGCTATTCGACACCGCGGCGATTCACGCGCGAACGCTGGCCGAGACCGCGCTGGCGGAGTAACGTCGCGATTCGGTCAGCCGTTCGGGCCGTCCGGCCGATACGACGCTTCACGGCCCAGCCCGTGCCCGCTTCCCGGGCAGGTAGTCTTGACGTTGCCGGGTAGATCGGATTAGCGACGCATGATCCGATACGGGAAATCCTCGACGTCGGCTCACGGCCGCGGGACCAAGCCGATCGACGAACTGCAGTTCTCGGGCCCGGCGCGCACGCGGGATCGATCCGGAAAATCCCCAGCCGCGTGAAGCCGACTCTGGATATCCAGAAAAGACGGCCCCGCTCGCCATGCGCGAAGCGCGGTGCAGGAGAGCCCGCGACGCTGGAACCGAGATGAAGTGCCTTGCCTCGCGAACCGAATCTATTCCTCGATTTCGAACGTCACCCCGGCATGCTGCTGCAACCGGTCGATGAGCTGGCCGTCGAGCGCCGAGGCCGGGGTCCAGAAACCACCCGAGATCTCGTCGCCGATGTCGCGGGCCAGGCAAACGGCGGCCTCGCCGATCATTTTCGAGGTCGAGCCGTAGCCGGGGTCGCGGTCGCCGCGGACGCGGGCGCGCAGTGTTTCTCCGTCGGCGGTTCGGCCCTCGACGATGATGTTGAAAAAGCCGGCCTGGCGCTGTTCGGCCGACGGGCCCTCGCCGGGCTTGGGCAGCACCAGCTTTTTCAGCAGGCTTCGGGTCGGGCCGATCGCGGCGCCGAGGGCAAACCCGCCCATGCCGGCTGACACCATCGTGGCCTTGACGCGGCCGCCGAAGCCGGTTCCGGTCAGCACCGCTTCGTCGTAGCGGAATTCCTTGCCGTAGGCGTAGTTCTGCAGCGCGTTGGAGCGATGCACGACGCGCGTATTGATCGCCGCCATGATGAACGGCGCGGCCCAGGCGCCGATGGCGTCGTCGTATTTCGGACCGCTGACATAGGGCTGCCGCTGTCCTTTCCGTCCCTCGGCCGGGCACAGCGCGTACGGGTTCTTGAGCACCTTGGCGGTGGCCTCGTCGCGGCGCGATTCCTCGACGATGTTGAGCATGCTGGCGAAGGTGCCGCCGCTCAATCCGCCCTTGGCCGCCTTGACTCGGAGCCGGACGCGCTCCAGCGGCCGGCCGAAGCGCTCGATCGCGGCCTGCTGCAGGAACCAGACGCCGAGATCGGACGGGATGGAATCGAAGCCGCAGCAGTGCACGATGCGGGCGCCGCTGGCCTTGGCCGCGTCGAGATGCTGGTCGAGCATCCGGCGCATCCATGGCACTTCGCCGGAAAGGTCGCAGTAGTCGGTGCCGTGGGCGGCGCAGGCGGCGACCAGCTCCGATCCGTGCAGCGCGTATGGGCCGACCGTGGTGCAGATCACGCGCGTACGCCGCACCAGCGCGGCCAGCGATTCGGCATCGTGGCTGTCGGCGATGATCATCGGCAGCGATTCGGCGCCTTCCCCGAGTTCGCCGCGCACCGTCTCGAGCTTGTCCTGGCTGCGGCCGGCAATGGCCCAGCGCAGATCGCCGCCGACACCGTGGCGTGCCAGCAGGTATTCGGCGACGAGTCGGCCGGTGAAACCGGTCGCTCCCATCAGGACGACATCGAATTCGCGTTGCTCGGTCATGGGCATGATCTCGATCAAAGGCAGGCCGACACCTTAACCGAGTCGGCCGCGGCGATTCGCACAATTCGCGGGCGTTGCCGCCCGATCTGGTGCCGCTATCGGGACAGGAGTAATCTGGAGCGGCCCGAAACGGAGCGTCGATGATGAATAGAACTGCTCGATTACTAACCGTAGTGCTGGCGGCCGCGTGGTGGACGGCGGCGCCGAGCCAGGATGGCGACAGTGACCCGGCGGCTTCACAGGCGCCGACGCCGGCCTGTACCACCGACGCCGCACCGTATCGCGACTTCGATTTCTGGGTCGGCCACTGGGATGTGTTCGATCCGAAGACCGGCCGGAAACTCGGTGAGAACCGCATCACCCGGAGCGAGGGTGGTTGCCTGATCCTCGAGCGGTGGGAGTCGGCCGGCGGCGGCACCGGCATGAGCATGAACTTCTACGACCCGCTGCAGCGCGCGTGGCGCCAGGTCTGGCAGAGCACGGCCGGGTTCATCGACTACACCGGCGGACTCGACGACCAGGGCCGCATGGTGCTCGAAGGAACCATTCATTACAACGCCCGCGGTACCTCGCAACCGTTCCGCGGACGATGGACGCCGCGCGACGGCGGCACCGTGCTGCAGGAATTCTGGCAGCAGGACCCGGCGTCGGGCGATTGGAGTGTCTGGTTCGTCGGCGAATACCGACCGCGCTGACCGGAACGCCGCTCAGCGCGCGACGCAGCGCCACCCGTGTCGAGCCTTCCAGCAGCTGCGGCTCGGCGCGGGCTTGTTGTAGACGACGACGTAACGCGCATTCGGGTGCACGGCCTTGTAGGCGGCCCAGCTCGGATAACGCGGGTGAACGTGCGTCGCGCAGGCGGTCAGCACAGCCAGAACGATAGAAGCGAAGACGATTCGAGACATGTTCCGTTGCCCTCCGATGGAATCAGTCGGGTCTCTCGTGGTGTTCAACGCGCCGGCGGTCCGATCGGTTGACCGAGTCCATGCAGTTGACGCGGTCCGGCCGGGCAGGCGATAGTCGGTTTCCGAAGTTCGGCTGCTGTGGGCCTCGGATCGCCGACGCAAGTGTCGCGCACCAGGCCTCGGAGACGTCATGACCGACCTGCCTCTGGAGTCCACCACCGCGTTGATCGACGCCATCCGCGCCGGCGACTTCGATGCACGCGACCGCTTGTTCCATCGCTGCCTGCCGTTGCTGCGGCGCTGGGCACGCGGGCGCTTGCCTGCGTTTGCGCGGGATCTGGCCGATACCGAGGATCTCGTTCAGGTTTCACTGCTTCGTGCATTGAACAACATAGAGCGGTTCGAAGCCGGTCGACCCGGCGCCCTGCTGGCTTATTTGCGCAAGATCCTGCTGAACGCGGTCCGGGAGGAATTGAGAAGGAGCGGGCGCCGCCCGAAAGCGGCGGCGACGGAAACGGAGTTGCCCGATCCGGCGGCTTCAGTGGTCGAGCGCGCGATCGGCCAGCAGACGCTGGAGCACTACGAAGCCGCGTTGGAGCGACTGACCGAGAAGCAGCGGAACGCCGTGATCCTGCGGCTGGAGTTCGACATGACCTATCCGGAAATCGCCACCGAGCTCGAAAGCGAATCCTCCGACGCGGCGCGGATGCTCGTGGTCCGTGGGCTCGCCGAACTGGCCCGGCGAATGGCATGAGCCGGGATTTGCCCGCGTTGCTGGACTTCTGGGCCGCGCGCCTGGCCGACGGTCAGGAGATCGACTGGGTCGAGGCACGCAAAGCGATGCCCGACGATCTGGTCACGCGGCTCGCGTCGCTGGAACGTCTGGCCGCAACCATGCGGGCTTCGGATGCAGGACCCGAAACGCCCAGCGCTGCGGGAAATTGGGGCCACTTGCGTTTGCTCGAATCGTTGGGCCGCGGGGGTTTCGGCGAGGTGTTCCGAGCTTTCGATCCGATCCTGCAGCGCGAAGTGGCCCTGAAGCTGCGCCATGCCGATTCGGAAGATCCCGATCCGCGTCGCTGGATTCGCGAGGCGCGCCAGCTGGCGCGGGTACGTCACCCGAACGTGTTGGCCGTGCACGGGGCCGACATTCATGACGGCGTTCCGGGCCTCTGGGCCGACCGGGTCGAGGGCCGGACCCTTCGCGAACGGATCGCGGAAGCCGTACCGGATTCCGATGAACGCCTGGAGATCGCGATCCAGCTGGCCGAAGCGGTTCGGGCGGTGCACGCCGAAGGCCTGGTGCACGGTGACATCAAGCCGGCCAACGTGATCATCGAGGAACCGCAGGGTCGGGCGATCCTGATGGACTTCGGCACCGCGAGAGATGTCGTCGATGCGCCCGTCGCCATCGAGTCCACCGGAACCCCGCTGTTCATGGCGCCGGAGCGACTGTCCGGCCGCCCGGCATCGACTGCCGCCGACGTATTCGCGCTCGGCGCGACGCTGGCGAGTCTCGCAACCGGCCGGCCGGCGTTTCGGGCCGACTCGGTCGGCGAACTGCAGGCACTGCATGCCCGCGGCGACCGCCCGCGGCTCGAGGTCCACGGCATTCCCCGCGCCTATCGCAGGCTGGTCGAAAGCATGCTCGCCGCCGACCCGGCAGCGCGGCCGTCGATCGATTCCGTGATCGCACGATTGGAGCGCCTGCGTGCGGCGCCGGCCCGACGCCGCCGCCTCGCCGCGGTGAGTACGATCATCGTGCTGCTGACCGCGGGCCTGGCGATCGCGCTGACCGCCTACGTGCGCGTGCGCGATGCCGAGGACGAGACGGCGGCGGTGAATTCCGTGCTTCGCGACGTGCTGGCGGCGCCGCGGGGCACCGAGCAGGGTCGCAATGTTCGGGTCGTCGACGTGCTCGATCGCGCGGTCCCCGAGGCCGAGCGCCGTTTCGGTGACGACCAGCCGTTGGCACTGGCCCGCGTGCGCGCGCTGGTCGGACGGACCTGGGAATCCCTGGGCCTGGATGAACGCGCCGAGGCGCTGCTCGACCAGGCGCACGCGGAGTTCGCGCGCCGTTTCGGGCCGGACGATCCGCGCACCGTCGAGTTGCTGGACCCAATGGCCCGCGTTCAGGACCATCTGGGGCGCTTGGGTCGGGCGGAGTCGCTGTGGCGCGAGATGGTCGAACGCAGCGGTCGGAAGAGTCCCGAGAATCGGGCCAATGCGATTGCCGGCCGGACCGGGCTGGCGGCGATGCTGTTCCGGGACAACCGGCTGGACGAGGCCGAGGCCCTGCTCGAAGAAGCGTTCGCGTTCGCCGGCGATCCGGCGACCGCGCGTAGCGAGGTGAATGCGCGGATGCTGCTGGCGCTTGTCCAGATGCGGGGCGGCCGGTTCGATGCCGCCGAGGCCAATGCCGGCCAGGCCCTCGACCTCAGCCTCGCCGTCAATGGCGAGCGTCACGTCAATACGCTGATCGCGCGTGATCGACTGATCGAGCTGTACACGCGGCGTGGAAATCTCGAAGCGGCCGAGCCGCTGGCTCGGCGCAACCTGGAAACCACGCTGAGTTGGCTCGGCGAGAACGAGGTGCGCACGATCATGGCGCAGAATGCGCTGAGCAACATCCTGCACGATCGCGGCCGGATGGACGAGGCGCTGGCGCTGCTGGAGGACGCGATCCGTGGCGCGCAGCAGACGCTGCCGGCCGATGCGCCGCAACGCCTCACGCTGGAGGCCAACCGGGTCGCGCGCTATCTCGAGATGGGTCGTCCGGCCGATGCGGTCGTCCACGCCCGCCAGGTCGAGCGTCTGCTCGAGGCTTCCGGACGCCCCGTGAATCAGTTGCCGTGGGTCAATCGTCTCAACCTCGCCGACGGGTTGCTGCAGACGGGACGGGCCGAAGACTCGTTGCGCGAGGCGGCGCGCGCGCATCAGGCGATCGTCGACCAACTCGGCGAAGCCCATCCTCTGGCCTGGATCGCGGCCAGCTACGAGGGCAACGCGCTGAATGCGGTCGGTCGTGCCGAGGACGCCGCGGCGCTGCTGGAACCGGCGCTTGCCCACATGACCGAAAGGCTCGGAGCGACGCACACGCAGACGCTGATCGCGGCCGGCTGGCGGGCCGGGAACCTGGCCGCGCTCGGGCGGATCGACGAGGCGCTGGAACTGGCGACGGAGACCCGCGTCGCGACGGTCGAGCAGGTGGGTGCCGATCACGTTCGCGTGGCCCGGCTCGATGGATTGATCGAGCGCTTGCGAAATCCTCAGCCGCCGGACCCGATCTGAACCGGGTCCGGCGGCCTCGGCTCATTCGAATCCGTCGGCGAATACCCGATCCGGGTCCAGCGTCCAGGCCCGTACTGACTCACTCGGCGGCGACTCGGTCAGGCTCGCCGTGCGACTGGTCACGAAATACTCGTAGGCCTGCTCGGGGTAGGCCGAGAAATCGGCGAAGCCGGCGACCGGACTCCAGCCCACGTGCAGCACGCTGTCGTCCGGGTTGCGGCGGTAGACGCGGTAGCCGGTGACGCGCGGATCGGCGACCGGATCCCAGTGGATCACGATGTTGCCCGACGAATCGCCGTCGATGCTGCGCAGGCCCTCGGGCACCGGCAGCGCGCCGACGAGAACGTCGGCAGCGTTGTTGCCGCCGTCGTACTCGTCCAGCGATCCGAACGGATTGACCACGACGGTGAGCGTGTGCGTATCGTCTTCGTCGAAGCCGGCCGGCAGCGGAACCGTGACGTTCAGATCGATCGGCTGGCCCGGGACCAGGTCGTCGATCGTTCGCACCGGCCCGGCCAGGCCGAGCCCGGGCGGACCGTTCCAGAACGTCGCGAGCGTCAGCGCATCCGGCTCGGTCCAGTCGGTGCCGTTGTTGCGCAGCCGGACCGTCAGCGTGGCCGATCCACCTTCCGGAATCCAGGCTGCGTCCAGCGAGGCGTCGATCAGCTCGAAGTCCGGCCGCATCGGCCGCTCGACCATCACCAGGCTGCCGGCGCCGCCGACCCCACGCAGGCGATACTCATGGACGCCGGCGACCGGTGCCCGCCGCACCCCGGCGGTCTGCTCGACCTGGACCGCGCTGGTCAGTACCGCGTTGGCGGCCGGATCGAAGACCGCATCGACCCGCCAGTTGACCGCCCCGCCGGTGTTGATCTCGATCGGATCGGCGACCACCTGCGGCGTGAGCGGGTCGAACTTGAACGGCAGCTGCATCAGCGCGCCGGTGTTCTGCAGGATGCCCGGTGGATCGTCTTCGGACGGATTGTCGATGCCGAGCTGCCGGAACGTGAGTACGCCGTCGCCGTCCGCATTGCGGGTCAGCTGAGGGCGTTCGACGTAGATGCGTCGACCCTGGCTGTCGGTGTGCTCGACCACGTTCCCGATGCTGGCGCAGGTGCCTGCCAGACATTGGCTGAGATACGCCGTGTGCAGGCTGCGCCGGGTGCCGATGAACGCGCCGGGCTCGGTGGCCTTCGAGAAGGTCACGACCAGCGTGTTCTGGTCGAACGCCCGGACGTCCGGAGACGCGATCCCGACGGGCAGCTCCGGCGGGACTTCGACGCCGGTGGGCTGCAGCAGGAAACGGTAGGCGATCCGGCGCTGCATGAGGTCGAACGATGCCACGGTGCCGTTGTCGGTGCGCGACGTATTGCGAACCCAAAGCACCACCGGCTGGCCGTTCAGGTACGTTGCCGTCGGCTGTACGTCCTTGGCCGTGCCGGCCGGATCGACGTCGCGAATAAACGACCAGTTGGTGCCGTCGAAGAACGCGTAGCGCAGTTTCGTGTCGTGCAGGTCGATGTTGCCGGCCCGGTCGGTGACCCAGACCGCCAGCACCTGGCCGCCGGGCGGGCAGGCCGGATCGGTGGCCGGGCAGGCGGCCAGAACCACGCGTCCGTCGCCGCCGCCGCCCGGGGGCGTCAGCGTCATCGTGCTGCTCCAGCTCACGCCGTCCCAGACCCGGTAGACCAGGTGCTGCGAAGCCGCCGCGGTGGCGTAGTCGCCGTCGATCAGGCCGTTCGGATCCGGCGTCGGGTCGTTCAGTGCCAGGAAGTCGGCCTGGCTGAGGCTGCTCTGCGACCACACCAGCACCGACCGGTCGGTATCGAAGAACGCGATGTCCGGAGTCATCGCGCCGGGACCGGTGGTCAAGGCCTGCAACGCGCCGGGCACCCCGTTGGCGAAATTCTGAACGAACAGCTGGCCGGAGCTGTCGCCCCAGGCCATCTGGCTCCGGCCCAGACCGTCGACGGCCAGGGCGGTGCGGTCGACGGCCGGAATGATCGGTGCGGACCTTGAGTTCAGCGGGCGCTCCGGGGCTCGTGCACTACAGCCCTCACCCTCGGCGATGCCGAACAGGTTGGTCGTGTCGCCGGCCTTGACGCAGAAGTCGCACCATCCGACCGAGGCTTCCCAGGCGACGTCGAGGTCGAACCGGAAACACGGCGCCGGCTCCTGGAATTGATTATTGACGATTTCCAGCGGCATATCGACGCTGAACTGCGGCAGCGCGAACGCCGAGACGTTGACCAGGTCGAGGATGATGCTGACGTCGAACCAGAGATCCAGCCCGGCCTTGGCGAACGCCCTGGCGGTCGCCTCGACCAGCACCTGGGCCTGGGTCATGATGATCTTGCCCCAGTAGGCGTACTGCATGACGAACCAGATGTCGGCGCCGAGCGAGGCATCGGCGATCGGTGGAATGCCCCAGGTGTACTGGAACAGCCGAATCTTGCCGGTATTCAGGATATCGACGAGATTGTCGTTACCGAACTCCACTTCGCTCTGATTGCTCGATCCGCTACCGCTGGCGCTGCTGTCTTGCGGCGGCCCGTTGCTGTCGGCCGTGCTCGAGGCGGCCGTGCCGGTGCGCGTTCGGCTGCCCGCACCGGACGGTAACAGCGACTGGCTGATGAACGCGCTGCCGTTGTTGGTATTCGTGATCGTGCCGATGCCGTCGATGTTCGGCGTAGCCGAAACCGTGTCGTCGGTCGGAAACTCGGTGGCAAACAGGTTGACCCGCTTCGGCTTCCATCGGATCGTGGTGTCCTGGAAGTCGGCCGCCTGATCGACGATCCAGCTCGGGCCGGGCCGCACATCGAGCCGGAAGCGCTCCTCGAAGGGCTGGCTGGAGAACAGCGTGCCCTCGATCCGGCCCTCGTAGAGCCCGGGCGGAAACTCGTGCAGGTCGGGCATATCCCAGACGTACTCGGTGCCGGGGCCGCCGCACAGGGGCGACGCCGCGGTGCCGACGCCGTACTGCACGTTGTTCAGGAACATGGTCGGGTTGTCGATGGGGCCGAACAGGCTGGTCAGGTGCGGCAGCCGGAACTGGGCCGTCTCCTCGATGATCAGCGGCGGGCTGGCCACTCCGGGATAGCTCCACAGCGCGCCGTAGGTGAGGATCCGCTCGCCTTCCTCGAACACTTCCTTGACCGGCACGCCGGGCATGTACGGGTCGATCGTCGGACCGATTTCGAGCTGGTCGCAATCACGGAACTCGACCACGAGTTCCTGGGACGGATCGAACGATGTATCGAACGGACCGCCGGGTTCGCTGGCCAGGTTCCAGGTATCGCTGTCGTAGTCGTACTGGAAGTAGAAGAGCTGGCCGGTGCATTTACCGTTCAAGGTGTTCCACTCGCCGAGCTGCAGGTGGAGCGCGCTGACGTTGATCGAGATGGTTGCCTTGCCGGGCCCGTTGATCGTCGTGTTGCGGTCGATCTGGCCCGAGAACTGCTGCGCGCTCTTGTCGAGCAGCCAGTTCAGATACGGGATCGCGTTGACCTCGAAGATGCCGTCCTGATCGGTCTGCCCACTGGTCAGAGTGATCGGGCAGCCGGTCACGCTGTTGTTCTCCGGCAGGAGCGTCTGGACGATTCCCTGGACTTGCGACTCGTACTGGTTGGGCGGTGCGTACAAGGCCGACCAGGTCGGCTTCTGCAGCCTCGAATCATTTCCCCCGCGCAGGTCCGGAATCCCGTCCTCCTCGTAGTCGTATTCCGGCGGCACGAACAGCACGTTTCCGTAGATTTCAACGGTGGCGTCGGGTATGGGCGAGCCGTCGGCTTCTTCGACGACCCGGAACCGCAGGTTCTGCACCTCGAACGGCTCGTACTGCACCACGACGGCCTCGTAGAAGTCCCTGTCGCCCTTGGACGGCAGCTCGTAGACCAACCCGACCACGACTTCGCCGAATTCGACCTGCACGGCTCCGGCGACCACGCCGGGCGCGACGGCTTCGCCCGAGAAGTTGCCGAAGCTATCCATTTCGATCGGCCGCAGATCGACCGGTACCAGCAAACCGGTAGCGTCCCGGATCGCCAAGGTCCACTCGTAATCGTCGGGGTTGCGGAACGACGGGACCTGTACCCGGCCGCTGAACTGGAACGTACTACCCGGCTTCAGTGGTCCGGTCGGGCCGTTGAACTGGGTTACCACAACCTCGTCGGCCTCGGCCGGCTGGCTCAGGTAATCGGTTTCGGCCACCGCGGCGATGCTGCCGCCGGCCTCGACTTCGGCGCGCACCGGCACGATGCCGCCGAGCGGAACCGGTCGGTCGCCCGGAACCGCGAATTCAGCATCGAAGTTGCCGCCGGGGTGCGGAATCGGACCCAGCACCGGAATGTCGGCATAGAAAACGGTCACCCGCCCGGCCGGGGCCGGGCCGAAGCTCACCGACGCCAGCGTGCCGGGCGGGCCCTCGGTCGGCGTCACGCTCAGCGCCGGGCCGGCGGTCACGTCGAATTCGGTGCCGCTGAGCTGGATGCCGCGAGTCCAGCCTTCCAGGTCGTAGGTCCCGGCGTCGAGCTCGGGGATCGTGATCCGCCCGTACAGCCGCCCGGTGTCGTCAGCGACCAGGTCGCCGACCGGCGTCTCATCGCCGCCCAACGGCACGACGAGCCGCATCTCGATGGTCTCGAGCACGGGGTAGCCGGTCCCGCGAACGATCACTTCGCTGCCGGGCGGCGCGGCGTCGGGCAGCGCGTCCAGCGACGCCGAGCCGGCTTGTGCGATGCCGGCCGCGAGGAAGAACAAAACGGTCAGAGCGCGAAGGGCTCGCGTCGATTCGGTCAGCAAACGGGTCATCTTCCATACTCCGGCTTTGCTCGGGTCCTACTTTTTCAATGCCGGTCGAGCAGCGACCCGAACGAACAATTCGGGCTCGGCGGGCCGTCGGTCGGGCTCCGCCGCTTCATCGACCGGAAAGGTCCTTGCACCAGGACGCCGACACGCCGGCCCTCGGGGCGAAGGCGTTCGAAGCCCGGCGTAGCTCGTTCGTTTCCGAACCAGGTATAACGCGATGCGGGGAACGCGAGCGGCGCGTGCAAGTCGCGATTCGGACGGCTTCGCGACAACATGATCAGCCTGCGCAAACCCTTGGCAGGGAAGGTCGATGTTGCCGATGCACATGCGATTGGAGAATCTGCGGCTGCTGGA
>CAYPZP010000001.1:51946-83878 GCA_964415285.1 uncultured Halomonas sp.
AGGGAAGGTCGATGTTGCCGATGCACATGCGATTGGAGAATCTGCGGCTGCTGGAACAGCAGCGGCGCCTGATAAACGCCGGCGCGACCGCGACCGAGGCGATGACGATGCCGCTGACCCAGAAGCGCGTCGCAGAGGCACTTGGGTTTTCCGCCGTGCAGGTCAATCGCTGCCGCAAGCTGGAGCGCGCCGGACTGCTGCAGACCGACCCGGGACAGCTCACGCTGCTGGATCCGGAAGGGCTCAAGCGCCGCTGCGACTACGACGGCTACTTCACGCGCACCGAGGCGATTCCGACCAAAGCTGCAGATTGACTGAGCGACCGCTGATTTGCCGGGAATTCGGATCGGCGCTTCCGGGGACCGGACTTAACTCAGATTAATGCACCCCGGCCTTGGTTTCTGTTCGGGTAAAGGACGTTCGCGGTCGCCGGCAAGCGAGCGCTATCCAATTCACATCAACGCGAAAGGAGGTCTCGATGAGAAACGAATCCTTTGCGATCAAGACGCTGACTGCAGCCACGATGCTTGCGCTTTCCGGTACCGTCCAAGGCGCAGAGCAGGATCCTTATCTCATGGCCGACGACACCTGGATCAGCCTGAGCGGTACCGTCACCTCGGTGGCCGCCGACGCATTCCGGCTCGACTACGGCGGCGGCATGATTACCGTCGAAATGGACGACTGGGGTGATGCCTTTTCGCTGGTCGGCGACGAGAGCCTGTATGTCGAAGACACGATCGAGGCGGCCAGCGTTTACGTCGAGGAGTTGAACAGCTTTTTCTACGGGCGCGCTGCCGATGAAGAAGGGCTCGGCGTCTGGGCAGTCGATACCGTCGTGACGATCGGCAACGTCAACTATGTCGGTACCGTCGAATCCGTCGACGATGATTGCTTCACCATCGATACCGGTGAGCAGCAGCTGACCGTCGAGGTCGACGCGTTGCCCTACGATCCGCTCGACGACGAGAGCTTCCAGAAGATCGAATCCGGTGACGTCGTCAGCGCTGAAGGAACGCTGGATTCGATTTCTTCACCAACAACGACCTGATCGCCGATCGGATCGTGATGCTCGTGGATTGATTCGAACGATCTTCCATCGCTAGAGCATGGTCGCCTGGCGTCGGCACAGGACGGACCGCAGCCACTGGCGCAAGGATGACTTGCGTGAAGGCATCCGAGGCCCCGCGCCGTGCGGGGCCTTTTCATTCAGCTACGCTGGAGCCGCCGGTTCATGGCGACTCGGGATGGTCTTCCGTGGTGTATGCAACAGCCGTCGACCGTTGGTCGCCACGACCGCCGGGAGTACGCCGTGCGATCAACTCGCCGGGCGTCCGGCATCCCCGCCGGCAACACGAATGCAGTCTCTTCCCGCCTCCTTGGCATCATACAGCCCGCAGTCGGCCGCCTTGATCAGTTCTGCAGTGGCTTCCATCGCCGCGGCGCGAACGGCCAGGCCGACGCTGATGCTTCCGCTCCAGAACTCGTCGTCGCCGATGGGAATGCGCAGATCGGCCACGCGCTGGTGAAGCTGTTCGGCGACCCGGGTCGCACCGGTCGCATCGGTATCGGGACAGATCACAAGAAACTCGTCACCTCCCAAACGGGCAACGATGTCGTCGGTTCGAACGCAATCCCTGAAGGTTCTGGCCAGCGCGACCAGAAGCCGGTCGCCTGCCTCGTGTCCATGCGCGTCGTTGACCTGCTTGAAGTGATCGGCGTCGATCATCAGTAACGACAAGGGTCCTGCCGCACTCGGGCAATTGTTCCAGAGAAGCTCGATTTGCTGCATTGCATGACGCCGGTTCGGCAAGCCGGTCAAGGCGTCGGTGAGCGACAGGCTCCGGAGCTTTTCGTTGGCCTCGGCAAGCGCTCGGGTGCGTTCGGCAACCCGTCGCTCCAACGATTCGTTGAGTTCCTTTAGCTCGCGGTTCTGCAGCGAAAGACGGGCCAGAAGCCGATTGAGCGCGTCCAGAAGCGGTTCCAGGGCCCGGTCCTCCGGCTGCTCGCCATCCGCGAATGCCGCTGCGGCGTCCTGGCCGCCGCGCATCGCGTGAATCTGCCGCGCCATGTTCTGATCCTGCCCCAGGATGTGGTAGGTCAACCAGTGAATCAGATAATCCAGAATTTCGGTGGCGTGACTGACTGCATCGCCGCCGGCATTTTCCCTGAGCAGCAGCAATTCATCGCTGAAGGCGCGGTGCTTTTCGATGTGTCCTTCGAAATGGCGGGCGTCCAGACCGATTTCGCCCATCAGGGCCTCTTCCTCGGCGAAGTGATAGTCGGCGTAATCGGTCAGTTCGCCGAACAGGGATTCGACTTCCGCATCCGAGACCTCATCGCGGTTGAGCAGCTCGTCGAGCGAATTGATCAGGTCGACCAGCCGGCGATGCTGTTCGTCGACGGAGGTCAGCCCGGTCTCGAATTTGGCACTCCATTTGAAAGTCGGCATACCGGATTTCCCTGGCCTGGGGGCTGGAAAATGGCCCCAGTATAGGCCGGTCGGATTTGTACCAACGCTTCCCGGCCGAACTCCGGTCACCGTTTCCGTTCACGACGATCCAATCGAAGGCGCAGCAGGCGCTGCGCGCGACGACCCAGCGGATAGCGCCAGGCCAGCACGATGGTCGGCAGCAGCAGCAGGATCGGCCAGCCGACGAATGCCAGTTGCAGACCGACGACCGCGCTTCCCTCGGCATCCTGTTTTCCCGAAAAGCCGAACAGCCCGGCGATCGCCAGCGCGGCCGAGCCGCCCAGGCCCTGGTTCAGCTTGGTCACCAGCGCCTGGAACGAGAAGAAGATCGCGGCCCGTTCCTTGCGGTTCCTCCACAGGTCGTAATCGATGATATCGGCCAGCAGCGACGGCAGCGCGATCGACGACAGCCCGATGAACAAGCCGAGGCAGGTCGTGATCGCGATCATCGGCCCGAGATCGCCCGGGCCGATGGCCAGGACGCACAGCAGCGTCGCGACCATTCCGACTGCGCCGGCGGCCCAGGCCTTGTGCTTTTCGACGCGCTTCATGATCCACAGCCACAGCGGCATGCCGGCGGCCATCGCCAGCGTCATCGGTAGCGCGATGTGCGGAATCCGGTCGGCCAGGTCGAGGTACTGGCTGGCGTAGATCACGAACAGCGTCGATACCGCGCCGGTCGAAAGACCGAACAGCATCTGAGTGACCAGGAAATAGACCAGCGGCGGATTGCTCTTCAGCGCCCGCCACAGGTCGCCGGGGCGGATCTCGCGCGACTTGACGTGCTGGCGCGGTTCCGGAATCCAGCGACACAGGATCAGCACCGTGATCGGGAGCGAGACGACCACGAACAGCGAGATGCCGCGCATCACGTCGGGCGTGAACGCGGTGCTGCCGGTCATCAGCAGCATGGGCGCGGCCATGAACGCGATGCCGCCGACGAATCCGAGAAGCTGGCGCCAGAACACGATGCGGGTTCGTTCGTGATAGTCCACCGAGAGTTCGGCGGCCATCGCCGTATGCGGAATCTCGACCAGCGTCCAGCCCAGCGTCACGATCAGGTACCAGGTCAACAGGTGGGCCAGTCCCGCTTCGGGTGCCGGGTTGTACAGGAACCATGCGCCGCCAGCGACGATGCAGGCGCCGGTGACCATCCACGGTTTGCGCGTTCCGGCGCGGTCGGAAAGCATGCCGATCAGCGGGTCGCTGAAGCCGTCGAACAATCGGGCGATCAGCGTCGCGGTGGCCAGCCCGGCGACGGTTATGCCGGTGTACTCGAGGTAGAAGTTCGGCAGGATCGCCGCAGTCGGCGAAAACAGCATCGACAGCGGCAGGTTGACCAGTCCGAACAGCACCAGCGCCGCCGTCGGGATCCGGACGTGCGGGCTGGGGCGGTCAGCGCGGCCTTGCATCGATCATCGATTGAGCGATTGCCTCGGCAAGTTCGCCGCAGCTGGATTCCGAGGGATGGTAACCGTCCGGCGCGAAGCGCCCGAGCAGGTCGTCCCGACCGGGTTCGAACTGAAGTGCGATTCGCACAAGCTGCGGATGGTCGTCGGCGACCTCGGCGATGACGGCGTCGAGTTGCCGCGCGCGCAGGCCCAGCGTGAAGCGCAGCGGTTGCGGCAGTGCCGGGAAAAGATGCATCGGCGGCAGGCCGTTGATGGCGATGGAGCTATTCGGTGCGCGCCGCCGGATGTCGGCGATCAGACGCAGCAGTTCGCGGCGGAAACGCTCGATCGTGGTCAGCCCCGTCGCGTCGTTGACGCCGGTCGAAACCAGCACGAAATCGGCGCTTTCGATGCAAGCGCCCGGCAACAGCTGCGTCCGGACCGTGTGCGTTCTGGCGCCGGTTCGCGCACTGGCCGTCCATTCCACCGAACCGCCGGAACGATCCGCCAGTGCCGCGGCGGTGCGACCGATCAGCGCCGAGTCCAGCGACGAGCAGCCGACGCCGTCGATGACCGAGTCTCCCAGACCGACCAGCCGCTGCAGCGGGCCGGTGCCGCTGCGGCCGGACCGAGGGCCGGGCGCGCCGCCGAAACGCGGAGCGCGCTGCCGGACCCACAACGCCTGCGGCAGCAGCAGCCCGAACAGCGTCCAGAAAGCCAGCGATCTCGATGCGCCGGGCCGGCCCACGACCGTGCGGCTCAGGATTCGCCGGATTCAGTCTCCGCGGCGTCGTCGATGCCGAACTGCTGCTCCAGGAATTCGGCCTCGCGCCGGAAATAGAACAGACGGTTGTCGAGCTGCCGCCAGCCGTGACCCTCGTTGCGGAACCGGATGTAGGGCGTTTCGATCCCGTTGGCGCGCAGCGTGCGGACCATGACCTCGGTTTCGTAGATGTCGACCCGCTGGTCGTTGACGCCGTGGGAATACAGCACCGGGACCTTGATCCGGTCGGCCTGGCGGATCGGCGAATACTTGCCGTAGAACGCCTGCCAGCGCTCCTCGCGAATATCCCCGTATTCGATCAGGTCGGCGGCCTTGAGCGCGGGCGAGGCGACTTCCAGGCCCGTGACCCAGTCGGCCACGCCGAACAGCGAGATACCGGCCATGAACGAATCCGGGTGATTGGCGAGCACGGCGTTGACCGCGTAGCCGCCGTACGAGCCGCCGCGCACGATGGCGCGGTCGGCATCCACGCGGCCGTCTTCGCGGAAGAACGCCAGCATGTCGACCAGGTCGCGGATGCTGTCCAGACGCTTTTCCTGGTCGTCGAGCGTGACGTAGGTGTGGCCGAATCCGGTCGAGCCGCGAATGTTGGGTCGAAACACGGCGATGCCGCGGTTGAGCAGGTACTGCACCGATCCGCTGAAGCTGGCAACCGCCTGCGCGGTCGGACCGCCGTGAACGTCGAAGACCACCGGTGGGGCACCTTCGCCCTGGCGCGCATCGTCGCGCGGCAGATACAGCAGGCCCTGAAGCGTGACGCCGTCGCGCGCCGGCATGCGAATGCTCTCGGGCCGCACCATGCGTTCGGGGTCGAGTCCGGCGAGGTTGGGCGCGAAGCGCGTTGCCGCATCGCCTTCGGCCAGGCTCCAGAGCTGGAGCTCGCCCGGTGTGTTGTAGCCGTTGATCACGACGGCCGCGGTTGCGCTGCCGCGCGGACACGAAAGCGAATACACGCCGTCGGGCAGCGACGGCGTGGCCAGCGCTGAGCCGTCGCGCCGGTCGCGGCCGTGGAGCCGGTGGAAGCCGTCCTCGTTGGTGGTCCAGAGCAGGTAGCGATCCCCGGGTCCGCACAGCTCGACGTTGTCGATGTCGTGGTCGACCTCGGCGATGACGGTCACCGCGTTGTCGGCGATATCGCGGCGCACCAGCGCGCGGAACTCGCGACCTTCGTTGGAGCTGTGGAACACGCTCTTCCCATCGGCGGTCCAGGCAAAGCCGCCGTCGGCGGTGTTGGCGCGCCGTTCGGGTTTCGACAGCGTCTTGGTTTCGCCCGATTCGAGTTCGACCAGGAACAGGTTGTTCGAGTCCTCACCCACGCGCTGGGTCATCAGCAGGAAACGACCGTCCGGCGAGATCGAGCGCGGAAAGTACGCGTACTGGCCCTCGAATACCATGCGCTGCTCACCGGTTTCGAGATCGCGCACGTAGATGTCGAAATCCAGACCGTTGCGCTCGGTCGAGGCGAACACGATGCGCTGGTTGTCGGGCAGCACGTCGCCGAAGACGCGGAACGCACCGGCCTGCGCCGGCAACAGTTCGGTTTCGGTCTGCCCGTCGAGGCTGATCCGGAAGTAGGCTTCCTGCTCGTTGCCGGCGTTGTCGGCGCCGTAGATCAGGCTCTTGCCGTCCGGCGCCCAGCGGTAGAACGTGATGCCGTTGCCGAACGTGAGCTGTTGCGCCTGGCCGCTCGCGGTCGGAAGCACCCACAGTTGCGGCTCGCCTGTGATCGATCGCGATACTGCGACGTGGTCGCCGGTCGGCGAAAGGCTCGCGCCGGACACGCCCTGCACCAGCAGGTAGCGCGCGATGTCGGCCGGGTAGTCGCCGGCCAGGCCGACATCGAGTCGCTCGGGCGAGGGCTCGATGGCCTCCAGCGATTCATCCGGGCCCTCGCCCGGTCCGGGTTGGCCGGCGGCCGGCTGGGGTGCGGAAATCCAGAACGTCAAGGCGAAAAGTCCGAGCAAACGAGAAAGCGACATGGAAATCTCCGGGATCGGGCCGCCGCGCATCGCGGCGGTGATGCGCCGATTCTACCGCGACGCCTGTCGATCATTCCGGGCGGCTCGCGCGCCGGATCAGTCTTCCGAGGCTGTCGGCGGCAGGACTGGATCCAGCATTACGGCACTCTCCGGCGGCGTGTCGCGAAGCTTCGCGGTATCGGAGAACGCAGCCCAGCTCACGAGCGCATAGCGGGTGCCGGCCGTGACCGGCTCGGCGCCGTGATAGTAGCGCGCATCCGACGGAAACCAGACCAGCATCCCGGGCCTGGGCTGGATGCGGTAGGCGAGATACTCGAACGTCAGGTCGCCGCCTTCGAAGGCGTCGTTGAGATACAGCAGAACGCTGATGTCCCGGTCCAGCGCGTGAGCCCAGCGGCCGTGTTCCGGCTCATATTCATCGGAGTCCGCATGCGCTCGGTAGAAGCCCCCGGTGTTGTACTTGAGCATATGCGGCGTTTCGAACCACGCGAACTCGCGGTCCAGATGCGGGCCGATGATCAAGGAGTAGATCTGCTGCATGAGCTCTTTGAGTTCCGGCACGCGATCGCCGAGATCCACACGTTCGGTCACGCGACCCTCATGGAACTTCTTCGCGATGTGGGTCGAATCCGACGCTTCACGATCCAGCACTTTGAGACGTTCCGAAGGACGCGAGGCGGCAAACTCGACCCAATCCCGGCATTGCTCCGGAGAAAGAAAGTCGTTCCGGATTTCGATTCCGTTCGGGGGCGGCCGTCCCGGTTCCATGCTGCCGCAGCAGTGCTTGAAGCGCCGGCCGCTGCCGCAGAAGCATGGCTCGGAGCGACCCGGCGGGAACGGGTCGCGAAGGGATCCCGGCGCTGACATGGTCGTGATTCTAGCCCGGACCGGGCGGTTTCGGGCCGCGTTGCGCCGGGTCAGAACTGGCCGTCGTCGACGTCGCGGAGAAACCGTACCAGCCCCGGAAAGAATGCCGCCGGGTCGTCGTACTGACTGAGGTGACTGCCGTTCGGGCAATGCAGATAACGGCCGTTGCGGACCTGTCGCGCCATCCACTTCATGTGCTCGGGGTCCATGGTGTCGTGGGCTGCGCCGATGGTAAGCGTGGGAACCTCGATCTTCGGCAGATCGCCGGAGCGATTCCAGTCGCCCAGCGTCGCGTTCGGCGTCATGCCGAACTCGCTGTAGCCCTGCATGTGCACGTAAAGATCCTTGCTCAGGTGCTTGAACGTGCGCAGGATCGAATCCGGCCATTCCTCCAGCGGCATGCGCAGCACGTGCTCGGTGTAGTGATGCTGCATCAGCAGCTCTTCGTAGCGCGGATTCTCGTAGTCCTCCGCCTCTTCGAGGGCCAGGATCTCGGCGTAGACCGCCGGGTCCATCTGCGGCCCCAGTACCTCACGGGCGTAGCGGTTGTAGGCATGGACGTCGGAGACCATATTCGAGACGATCAGGCCCTTGAGCCGATCCTGGTGGGCGAGCGCGTACTCCAGCGCCAGCATGCCGCCCCAGGATTGCCCGAACAGGAAGAAGTTGTCCGGCCCCAGCCCGAGCGCCTTGCGTACCTGGTCGACCTCGTCGACGAAGCGCTCGATGGTCCACAGCTCCGGATCGTCGGGCTGGTCGCTGTAGTACGACTCGAGCTGGTCGTAGTAGATGTACTCGATCCCTTCGGCCGGCAGATAGCCGTCGAAGCACTCGTAGAGTTCGTGCGTGGCGCCCGGGCCGCCGTGCAGCAGCAGCACGCGGATGCGCGGATTGTTGCCGACGCGCTTGATCCAGACCGAGAACTCGCCCTTCGGCGTCTGGATCGGGATGCGCCGGACGCCGCCGGTGCCTTGATCGGGGGCGTGCGAGTAATCCAGGTACTGCTTGAGATCGGTCATTGGTTTCGGTTTCCTGTCGATGTCTGCCGGTACTTCTTCCTTTCCGGGCTTCAGTCTTCGCTCGCGCCGGGATCGTGCTGCTTGAACCAGCCGACGATGTTGTCGGTCTTGGCGATCAGGTGGCTGGGTCGGGCCGCGATCGAGTGCGAGGCGCCGGGTACGCGCACCAGCGCGGTCGGCACACGGCGCAGCTTCAGGGCGCCGTAGAGCTGTTCGGCTTCCCAGGTCGGCGTGCGCCAGTCTTCCTCGCCGACCATGACCAGCGTCGGCGTCGCGATGTTGCCGACCAGCGACAGCGGAGAGAGCCGGAAGTACAGCTCCGGGTCGTCCCAGGGCGTGGCGCGGAACCAGTGGCGGGTCACGAACACGCCGATGTCGGCCGCGGTCGCCATCGTCGCCCAGTTGATCACCGGTTTGATGCTGGCCGCGGCGGCGAAGCGGTCGGTCTTGCCGACCGCCCAGGTCGTCAGCACGCCGCCGCCGGAGCCGCCGGTGATGAACAGCCGGTCCGGATCGACGTAATCGCGCTCGACCAGGGCATCGACGACGCTCATCAGGTCGTCGTGATCGTTGCCGGGGTAGGCGCGGTCGATCTGCTGGGCGAAGTCGTTGCCGTAGCCGATCGAGCCGCGCGGGTTGGCGTAGACGGTCACGTAGCCCTCGGCCGCGAAGCGCTGGATCTCGGCGGCGAAGCTGGGGCCGTAGGCCAGGAACGGCCCGCCGTGAATCTCCATGATCATCGGGAAGTTGCCGTCGGCGACGAAGCCCGGCGGCTTGGCGACCCAGGCTTCGATGGTGCGGCCGTCGTAGCGCGAGGTGACCTGGATTTCCTCGATCTCGGCCAGGTCGATGTGGCCCAGCGCGTCGTCGTTCAGGTCGGTCAGCACGCGTGGCGCGCCGCGCCCTTCGATCACCGCGACCTCGGCCGGGCGGTCCCAGTGCTGGCGGGTGTAGGCGATCGTCGGGCTGCGGCCGCCGCCAAGGCTGAAGGCGCCCGACGCGTAGGGCCGGCCGAGACTGGTGCCGCCGACGTCGTCGCTCAGCGTCCGAACGTTGCCGTCCAGTTCGATCTCGACCAGCACCGTCTGGCCCTCGACCTGGGCCAGTGCATAGACAGCTCGGCCGTTGCCTGAAAACACCGGATCGGCGACCGGATGGTCATAGTCGCCGGTGAGGTTGCGCGGCTCGGAGCCGTCGGCATTCATGACGTACAGATCGTCCTGCTGATAGGCCAGCACTTCGTCGTCGTAGCCGGTGTAGGCAATGCGTTCGCCGTCTCTGGAGACCGCTGGATTCGCGTCCGGACCGTTCCGGCTCGTCAGCGCCGTGCGCGAACCGTCGTCCAGTTCGACGGCGTAGATCTCGCTTTCGATCGGATCGAGCTCCGCGTCCGGCACGTCGTTGCCGACGACCAGCACCGTGTCGTCGTCCAGCCAGACGGGATTGGAGAAGTCGTTGTCGCCGGCGGTGAGCTGGCGCGGCTCGCCGCCCTGCGCGCCGACGATGAATACGTGCGTGGCGCCGTCGCGCAGCCAGCCGCGGCCGTCGAAGCGGAAGGTCAGGTCGTCGAAGACCCGCACCGGTGTCGCCCAGTCGGCGCCCTCGGGCGCTTTCGGCGGCGTGGCGAACGAAGGCTTCTCACCGGGCACGAACATCGAGAATGCCAGGTGCTCGCCGTCCGGAGACCAAGCCATCGCGCTCGGGCTTTCGATGAACTGCGAGACCGCGAAGTCGGCACCGTCGTCGAGGTAGCGAACCCGGATCTCGCCGCCGCGTTCTGTACTTGCCAGATAGGCGATCCGCTCGCCGTCCGGCGACCAGCGCGGCGCCGAAACCCGGCCCTCGGTGATCAGCGGCCGATGCCGGCTGCTTTCGACATCCAGCAGCCACAGCGATCCGCGCGGTCGGTCGGCGAGCTTGTCGTAGCCGGTGCGGACATAGACGATCCGCTCGCCGTCCGGCGAGACCTGCGGGTCGGCGGCCCATTCCAGCGCGAACACGTCCATTGGCTCGAAACGGCGGTACTCGTCGGCGCTGGCCGACAAAGCGACCAGCGCAGTAGCGGCAATCACCGCGTTCAGGATGGCTTTCATGGCTGGATTCCTCGTGAAGAATGGGGGGCGCCGCTTTCGCGCCGCCCGAGATGGTAACGGAGCAGACATCAAGGCGATGGCCAGTTCGGAATGCATCGGTTCACTTCGGCTCGATGATGAGGAACACGCCGGTCGAGTCGCCGACGTTGATCACCTCGTGCCACTCGATGCCGTCGCTCGAGAAACTGCTGCCGGTGGGCACGTCGACTTCGCGCGTGCCGTCTGCGTCGGTGATGCGCATGCGCGCGCCGGCGACCGTGTACCCGAAGTGCCGATCGTGATAGTGGCGTTCGTGGCCGACGCCCGGGGGAAACGTGCAGCGCAGGACTCGCTGGTCGGCGTCGTCGTGTAACGCCTCGCAGACGGATTCGCCGTTCCAGCCGGCTTCGAGCGGATCCGGCAATCCGGATGTGTCCCCCGCGCCCGCTACGAGCGGGAGAACGCTCAGCACCAGGCAGCAGGCGAAGGATCTTGCGGATCGGTAGCCGGCTCTTGAATCAAAAGGCCCGGTCGGCATCGGACGTTTCTCCAGCATGGGTTCAGTCTCAGAGGTCGCGTTCGCGTTGAATCGGCTTTCGGCTTGATCATGGACATGTGGAGGTCGTTCTTGACGGTCTCTGAAGTCACGCTCAAGCGCGTTTCTACCAAGGGTATCGCGCCGGCGAGCCGGCTACGATCTGAACCGGCCTGCGGGCTACTGACGATCTACCCTGTGCCAGCCGATCGCTAGACCGTTTTCGACCTCCATGCCGACACCCTCGGCCTCGACTTCTCCATCGACGAGCCAGGTGGCCTGGTAGATATCGCCGACCTTCGCGATGACCAGGTCGTATTCGTCCGAGAACTCGCCGTTCTCGAAAAAATAACGGACGTGATACTCGCCGGCAAACCCCTCTCGTGGGCCGCCGGTAGCGATGCCCGGACCGCGATACTGCGAGCCGTACATCCATCGGGCGTTCAGCGTTCCGGGCGCTTCGCTCTTGGTGTACAGGACGAAACCGATATTCGAGGCAACGGTCGGTTCCGATACGGAAGCAACGGACGAGGCGCCTGCGACCGAGACGAGAAAGAGCACGAATACGAAAGCGAGTACGTACTTGATCACGATGGATTCTCCAGTCGATGGAAGATGCCGCACCTGTTCGCCCGAAGCGACGAGCGATCGGCGGTCCTGCTGCCCGGAACGAAGTATCCAGTCATCCCGGGCTCCTCGAGAACGTCTTCATCGTTGCCGTTCCAGCTTCACCAGCGCATCACCGAGTCCGCTGAGGTAGATCGTCTCGCCGTCCGGCGCCAGGATCAACCCGGTGAACAGTCCCGGCAAAGGCGCCCACAGGTCCGGCGTGAACAGCTCCAGCCGCGGCTCGCCGCTCTCGGCGCGCCGCCGCCACTCGATCACCGTTTTCTTGTGCGCATCGGTGGATGAATGAAATGCCGTGGACCAGTGGCCTGAATCAGGATCGACGACCAGCAGCGAATTGGTGATCGGCGAGGCCACCCACAGGCGGCCGGCCGAGTCGAGTTCGA
Organism: uncultured Halomonas sp.; assembly: GCA_964415285.1. Taxonomy (GTDB): domain Bacteria; phylum Pseudomonadota; class Gammaproteobacteria; order Xanthomonadales; family Wenzhouxiangellaceae. The sequence goes on from CAYPZP010000001.1 coordinate 64,077, forward strand.
TGTTGTCCGGCGTCGTCAGCTCGGCCACGATGCGGCCCTCGGACAGGGTGCCGGATTCGAAGTCGACCGCGTAGCCGACGATCCGGTCGGCCATCGTCTCGGCGAAATAGATCTGACCGCGGGCCTCGTCGATCTCCACGCCGTTGCCGTAGGCCAGATTGGCGACCTTGAGCTCGGCCTCCGTTTGAGCCGTGCCGTCGGCAGGCGGCGGCAGTCGATACAGCGCGCCGTCCAGCGTGCGCATGTCGACCGCGCCGAACATCCGGGCTTCCGAATCGGGGCCGGGGCGGTTGTGCGTCGACTGGGTAAACCAGACCGCACCGGTACTGTCGCGTCGGGCGGAGTTGGCGCCGTACTCGTGCTGGTAGATCCTGACGACCTGCTCGGTTCGCGTGTTGACCCGGTAGATCGCGCCGGTCAGGATGTCGGCCACCAGTACGTGCACGCCGTCCGGCTCCATCGAAACGCCGTTCGGCCCGGCGCTGTTCGCGGGCGGCTCATGGACGTATCCGGCGGCGGCGAAATCGCCGAAGGGCCGCTTGGTGCCGTCGGGTGCCAGCGCGACGAGGCCGTGGACCTGGTCGCCGATCAGCAGCGTGCCGTCTTCGAGCATGACGCCGTCTTCCGGACGCACCAGCGAGCGGTCGGCCGGCACCAGGGCAACCTGTTCGAACGAATCGGCAAGCGCTTCCATCGCGCCGGGCTCGGACACGGACTCGTTCATCGTCGCGACCAGGGTTGCCGTGTCGGTGTACTGCTGGAATTCGACCAGTCGGCCGTCCGCGACGCGCCACGAATGAACGAACGGGATATCGATGGTCCTGCCGCTGGCCTTCCAGGTCTCGACGTAGCGGCCGAAGACCACGACGCGATCGCCTTCGACGACGTACTCGTTCGGCGTGACGCTGAAGTCGTCCCACTCGGCGACCAGCCGAGAGATCAGGCCCGACATCACGGCCTCGGGCCCGATGTAGGGATTCAGGTCGGCGTATGGATTGCCCTCGGCCTCGTTCCAGACGATGTCGGGCGCCATCAGGCCGGTGAACGTCTCCATGTCGCCTTGTGCGAAGGCGGTGTAGACGGTCTCGACCAGCGTGCGCGGATTCGTCGCGTCGGTCGTATCGGCCGCTACAGGGCCGAGGGTGAAAAGCGCGATCAGCGAGAGCAGGATTGGTTTCATGTTCGGGTTTCCGGTGTGGTGGTGGACGATCGGAATTCGGCGCAGGATTCGGTCGAAGGTGCTCGCTCAGAGCGTCAGCGTGAAGCCGCCGTCCGGCGTCAAGGTCGTGCCGGTGATGTAGCTGGCCGCGTCGGAGCACAGGAAGACGATGGTCTGCGCGATTTCCTGCGGCTGGCCGGCTCGCTGCAGATGAACGCTGGGCAGCAGCCCCTGGTCGTAGACCTCATCGCCGATGTCCGCGCGCAGCCGGCGGTGCATCGGCGTGTCGATGACGCCCGGGCAGACCAGGTTGACCCGGATGCCCTGAGGCGCCAGCTCCGCGGAGACGCTGGTCGTCAGCCCGATCATGCCGTGTTTCGAGGCGACGTAGGCTGAACCGGTCGCGGCGCCGAGGAAGGAATTGACCGAGCCGACGTTGACGATCGCGCCACCGTGTCCGGCCGACAGCATCGCCCGGGCTTCATGCTTCATGCACAGGAACGCGCCCTTCAGGTTGATGTCGAGCACGCGATCCCAGTCGTCCTCGGAGAGGTCCACGATCGGCGCGAACCGGCCCTCGATGCCCGCGTTGTTGACCGCGAAATCGAGGCGTCCGTAGGTCTCGATCGCGTGGGCAACCATTCGCTCCACGTCGGCGGCGGCCGATACGTCCGTTGCAATCGCCGTCGCGGCCCCGCCCTCGGAACGGATTTCGGCCACCAGGTCTTCGAGTTCAGCGGCTCGTCGCGCCGCCACGACGACGTTCGCACCGCTGGCAGCGAAGGCCTTGGCCGTGGCGCGGCCGATGCCGCTGCTGGCGCCGGTGATCAGTGCAACCTTGTCTTTCATGTCGGGCATGGTCGGTTTCCTCTGGTCATGCTGTTGCAGGTTTCCCGGGAAGTGCGCAAGTTCATTGAATACTGCTCCGGGCGATCGGATCGTCGAGCCCGAATTCGGAGCGGTTGCAATTCGAGCCGAGCAACCCGTCCGCGTCGAGCTGGCCGACAATGCATTCCGCCCAGGCCGTCATGCGCACGAGTTCCGCACGGTGTTCGCTCAGACGATCCATGCTCGCGCGATACGGGCGCTTCAAGTCGCCTTCATCGGTATAGAAGAATTCCGCATTCGAATCCAGGTAAGGCAGGATCCGATCCTCGACAAAGCCCACGTAGCGAATGAACTTTGCGCTGAGTCCGTCCAGTTCGGAGTAGTAATAAGACAGCATCACCGCCGAGGCAGGATCGAGCAGGGTCGCTACCGGCATCTGTCGAAGCGTGCCCCAGGTATCCGGAGCCGAATCGGAGCCTTCGATCCGGAACACGACCGGGTCCGGTCGCTGACCAGCGGCACGGGCCTGCTCCCAGGCCTTGAAGTCGGCGTCGATCCGGTCGACGAACCGATTCTGTACTGCAATATGATCCCGGATGTCGTTGATCAACGCCTCGACGATCAAATCGCGCTGCTGACCGGCTGCGCGCTGGTCGTTCCAATTGCTGACCTGGATTCCGATGAACACACCCACGACGACGATCAGGAAATCCAGCCCGACCGCGAACCAGTTCTGGTCGCGGACGTGGCGAATGACGCTGCGCAGGATCAAGGCGATGCCTCGTCCAGCATCTGCTGGATACGACCGATCCGCTCACTGATCCGGGAGCGCCAGAGCAGTGCGATGTTATGGACGTACATCAGTTGCTCGGCGGCATTGTGGAACGACGCATCGGATACCAGGGCCCCAAAGTCGTAATCGACCCGGGCCGCCAGGTCGATGTCCTCTTCAACGATCCACTCCATGCCGTCCATTCGGTAGTCGAATCTTGCAGTGAATGGCTGTTGCAGATCGACGCTCATGTGCATCAGGTACTCCTGCGCGAACGAAAATCGGTCGAGGAAGTCCTCATAGGCGACCAATTCGTTCAACAGCGCCTTGTCCTTCAGGAGATTCGCGCGCCCCGAAGAAAGCAACTCGGTAAACGTGCCGGAGCGATCAGCGCTCGTTTGCATTGAAAGTCCGATGAACAGGGCCCGGTCGACCGCCGACCTGTCCTCAGCCGCCAGTGAACCGCTGCGCAATGAGAGCACCAACGTTTTGAACTCGGAAACACGGTCCCGATGAAAATCCAGGCTTCGCTGCGCGTCCTCGCCGATTCGTTCGAAATCCACGACAAGGCGCTCGATCAGGAGCGCTTCTTCGCGCTCTTCGATGCGCGCCTCGTTCCAGTTGGCCACCTGGATGCCGATGAACACGCCGACGACCACGATCAGGAAGTCGAGGAATACCGCGAGCCAGTTCTGGTCTCGAACGTGCTTCGTGAGACTGCGCAAGATCATCGCGGATCGTCCGGCGTAGCGGGCAGCCGGGTTTCGACTTCGCGGCTGATTCGGAATTCGCCGTCGTGGCGCTGCAGGATGTTGGCATACGTGTACCTTTCCGGCCCCTTGGGCGTGCCCCAGTCGAAGGTCCCGGTCACGACAACCGCCTTCGGCTCCAGGACGTCGTAGGAAAGCTCGTTCCATCCGAAGTCGGTCGGGCCGGTCCACTGCTCCCGGTAGCGCGTCGCGATGTCCTCGAAGCTGCCCGGGACGACTTCACCGTTGAACAGAATCGTCGCGCCGGACGGCGCGTATCGCGCGGCCAGTGACGCTCGGTCGTGGTCGCGCAGGTCCGCTCCGTATTCCCCCATGAAGCGGCGGGCCTCCAATTCGATCTCGTTGGCGCTCGATCGCTCGGCGGGCCTTCTGCCGAGCTTCGTCCCCTCCAGGTAGCGCAGCATGAAGTCGTCCTCGGTGCGGTCAACGATCGGACCGGCAACCTCCATCATCGGCGTTCCTGCCCACCCGTCCTCCTGCCAGTGCCACCAATTCTTGGCGTGACGGCTGCCGAAGTAGAACGGAATGACGTTCTGCGCATGCAACCGAGCGGCCTCGCGCGATACCAGGCCGATCTGCTCCATACGGAACATGTGGTCGAGCTGCAGCATCACGCTGACCAGGTGCGATTCGACCTGGCGAATCTCGACGTCGGTCATCGCCTCCGGATCACGAATGGACTGGACCCACGCAGAAGCGATTTCCGGCTGCGCCAGGCTCAGCTCGATCTGGGCGAGCAGATCGTTCCTGCTGGTCTCCATCTGCGCCCGCGTCAGGGCCGCGTTCTGCCGGACCTCGGCGATCAGGATGAACAGGCCCAGCACCACGCCCAGGTTCGCGCCCAGCGTCAGCCAGCGGTTCAGGCGCTCCGCGCGTGGTGAGTGCGGCTGCGCGATCGAGTCCGGCGACGATGCCGGCACGGAACCCGATGGCGAGTCTTTTCCGGCGCATGAATCAGGCGGCGATTCTGATTTCATCAACGCTTCTCCAATGGAGATCAAGGCCGATCCCGAGTCGACGCCAGGCTGTGAATTTCGGTGCCGTACTTCGAAGAGGCATCGATCAGGCCGCCGTGAAGCCGCCGTCGATCATGTGGATGCCGCCGCTGCAGTAGCTTGATTCATCGCTGGCCAGAAACAGGGCGAGATTGGCAACTTCTTCGTTGCGACCGAAACGCTTCATCGGAATCACTTCGCGCATCCCGGCCGCCATCGTCGCGGCATCGATCTCGTTGTCAATCGCAGCCTGTTCGAAGATCGACTCGATCATGCGGTTCTGGATCGGCCCGGGCCCAATGGCATTGACGCGAATATTGGCTTCACCCAGTTCCATCGCGGCAGTCTTGACCATTCCGGCAACGGCGTGCTTGCTGGCGATGTAGGGCAGAAGACCGGGTGAACCGATCACGCTGGCAATGGAGCCCAGTGCAATGATCGAGCCGCCACCGCGCTGTTTCATCGGCTCGACGCTGTACTTCATGCTCAGCCAGACACCCAGCACGTTGGTGCGCAGCAGCGCTTCGAACTCTTCAAGGGACTGCGCTTCCAGCGGCAGCACGGTGCCTTCGCTTCCGGCATTGGCCAGCATGATATCCAGCCCGCCGAAGCGCTCGACACAGGCGGTAACGGCTGCGGCATTGGCCTGCTCGTCCCCGGCCACGGCCACGGAATGTGCAACCGAATCGCCGCCGTCCAGTCGTTCGATTAGTGCTGTGAGCTTGTCTGCCGAGCGCCCGACCAGCATCAAGCGGGCACCTTCGTCGAGAAATCGTCTTGCGGTGGCCTCGCCGATGCCTCCCGTTGCGCCGGTGATGATCGCTACCTTGTTCTTCAATCGCATTTCTGGGTTCCCCGTGTTGTCATTTCCCGGTCGGCATCAGGAAACCGGTGGCGCGTCATCGCGCCCGCCTGACTGCCTGTTCCCGGGGGTCTATTCCGCATGCAAATAGAACACCTTGCTCATGATCTGCCACTGTCCGTCGATCCGGACCAGCGTGAAGAAGTCGGTGAAGCGGTGACCGGTCCAGTTGTCGAGCTCGATGCGCACGGAGGCCGCGCTGCCTTCAACGTCGATCCGGGTATCGCCGGCGACCAGCCCGTCGGCAGGACCGTTCTCGGCGTGCCAGTCGTAGAACATTTCGATCGGACCGGCGAACAGGTCCGGGCCGACGTAGCCACAGATCGTTGCCAGTTCGTGGAAGATCGGGCGCAGGGTATCGATGTCGCCCGTTCGGCCGCCCTGGATGTAGGTCTGCATCACGCGTTCGATTTTTCGGACATGGTCTTCGGATGTCGCTTCGCTCATCGGGTTCTCCAGTTCAGGTTGATTCGGCCGGCCTGGCTACGCGCAGGAATCGCGGACGGGATCCATAGGTCAAGGTTCGCCACAGCCACTCCGCCGGGCCGAACGCGAAGATCTTCATCCAGAAATAACTGAAGATGATCTGGGCGGTGAACACGGCCAGCACCAGCGGCACGAAAGTCGAAGCGCCGGCCTTGCCGGCCAGTCCGAGCCCCGGGCCGACCGAGGTCAGGATCAGGATGATGGCAACGCTCTGGGTCAGGTAATTGGTCAGCGCCATCTGGCCGACCGGCGCGAAGGGTTTTACCAGCCAGCTCAATGAACGACTATTGAACAGCAGCACCATGGCGCAGATATAGCCGGCGGCGATCAGCGGCGTGGCAACCACGTGCAGGATCGTTCTCGCCAGCTCGAGTTGTCCGAACAGCGTGGCCTCGGGCAGGTCTTCGCTCAGTAGGTGAACCAGCTCGAGAATCAGCCCGGTCATCAGCAGCGGCCAGAGCCAGCGGCGAAAAATCTGCAGATGATCCGAGGCGTTCTGGATCCAGCCACGGCGCGCGACCCAGGCGCCCATGAAGAACCTTCCGAGCGCGTAGAAGACCCAGCCGAGCAATCCGCCGCTCATGAACCAGATCAGGTAGTCGCGATTGATGGATGCGAGAAAGGTAGAAAACTCGCCGGCCTGGGCGGCAGCCTGACGCGTCAGCACTGCCGCCTCCGCCGTCGCTTCATCGTAGAACCGATCGGTGATGCCACTGAACTCGAAGATCCAGGTCACGAATGGTTGGGCGAACAGCAACAGCGGAATACCCATCCACAGCAGCGCCCGATCCGGCAGTTTGCGGCAGGCGAACAGGATGAACGCGGTAATGCCGTAGATGTGCAGGATGTCCCAGTTGAACAGCATCAGCAGGTGAATCCATCCGAGAATCAGCAGAATCGCTGCGCGTCGGAGATAGATCGACTTGAACGGCGCGCCGCGCGCCTCCAGCCGCTCCATCTGGATCCAGAACCCCAGACCGAACAGGAACGCGAACAGCGTGTTGGCCTTGCCGGAGACCAATAGCTGCAGCCAGAACTGAAACCGTTCGTCGAGCGCGGCCGACGGCAGCGCCGCGAGTTGCTCGGCGGTAATCACGACATCGACGCCGCCGAACTCGTAGAGGTTGATCAGCATCACCCCGAGCAGGGCGAAGCCGCGCAGCACGTCCATGACGACGTAACGATCGCGTTTGATCGTCGGCGCCGGTGAGGGCATGTCCAGCGTCAGGCTCATCGCTCAAGTTCCGGGTGTCGACCGGAGCTACGAAGCGCGTCAGAGCAGGGCACTGACCGCCCCGCGGATCGGAGACACCGGTTCGTGGATCTTGCGCTCGCGGAAATCGTCCAGTGAGGCGCCGTTTTCGACCGCGGCCAGCCATTCCTCCGGATCGAACTCGACGCCCACCGGGTTGGCTTCGAACGGCGGCCCGGAAATATAGTCGTTGCACTCGTCGGTCGAATCGAAGGCGTCGACCTGGAATTCCATCTGGTTTCCGTCCGGGTCGGCGTAGTACATCGAGACCGTCAGGCCGTGATGCACGCACCAGTAGGGCGTGATGCCGGCGGCCTTGCAACGGACGTAGGTGTCGAACAGATCGTCGAGCGAGGCGTAGGTCCAGGCCAGGTGGTCGATGCCGACCCATCCCGGGGTTTCCGGTTCGGCCCCATCGGAATCGATCACGGATAGATCGAGCAGCGCGAAGCGGTGATGCTCGTCGTCGAAGGTCAAGAACGCCATGGCGGGATTGCGATGCTGCACCCGGGCGCCGAAGACCGTTTCGTACCAGTTCAGCATGTCGTCGAAGCGACGCGTTCGATAGACGACGTGTGCAAGGGCTTTGGGCGTTGGGTGCATGGCGGTTCCTCGGTCATTGAGTCAGGTGAAATTGAACATCTGCATGGCCGCGCCGCTCTCGAAGCCCATTGCGGCATAGAGCGGGCGACCCATTTCGGTGGCGTGCAGCCAGAGTCGACGCGGTCCTGCGGCATCCTGCGCCGCGGCGATCGCGCGGCGCATGGCCGCCTCGCCGTAGCCGCGGCCGAAGTGACTTGGCAGGGTCGCGACCCAGCCGATGTAGATCATTGCCTCGAACACCATGGCCAGCGCACCGGTCACCGCCCGACGGTCTTCGTAACCGACTACGGCAAAGGCGCGCGGCGACCACCGGTGGACTTCGGCGGACACCGCCATCACGGCGTGATCGAGCCCGTAGGCTTCTGCGTTGACGATGCCGAGATCGCGACCGGTTTGTTCGTCTTCGACCAGGCGCCAGTCCAGCGGCGCCTCTTCGCGCCGCGGCGGCGATAGCGAATCGGCGGCCATGCCGATCATGGTCATTGCCGGCCCCGCACCGGTCGACGCGATCAGCTCGACGCCGCCGGGCGGCAACCAGGAAGTGCAAACGGAGAGCATGGCCGGTCCGGAGCAGGCACTCGCGTGTTGCCGCGCAAGCTCAATGTCCTCGCGCAGGGTGTCGGACGAAACGACCGGCGCTTGCAGCGTGATGATGTTCAGAAACGCGCAATCGGTATTCGACAGCGTCACGGCCAGGTTGCCCGGAAACGCGATCCGATGGCCCGAATACTGACCGACCATCCGGACCCAGGGGTCCACGAAGTTCGCGACGCAGGCGCCGACGCCTCGGCCGGATTCCGGAGCGGCAACCGGGAAGTCGCTGCGCTCGATTACGGCGTCATTCATAAAAGTGGATCTCTTCGGTGATCTTGCCGTCGCGCACTGCGAACACCGCGATTTCGCTGTGCGGCGTGCGCCGGCCGGCGTGCGCGATCACCATGTCTGTGAACAGCGCAAAACGATCGCCGGTCACGAACGGGCCGTCGATGGTCAGGTCTTCGATGCCGTGCGTGGCAAACCAGTCCTGGTGTCTTGCGCGAACCGCGGCGATGCCGCGGCACACGCGGCCCGCGACGTCTCCGGACGGGTCCGGTTCGAAGCTGACGATATCGTTGGCCCAGTACATATCGCCGGCGCTCTGGAATCGCCCGGCACGCCAGAGCGTCGTGAAAGCGGCGGCGACTTCGGCCACCGACGGTCCCGGATTCGAGTGAGTTCCATGATCTCGACGGCTCATGACCGTTTGCGCCTCCAGCGACTGCGACCGTTCATGACCCGGCCCGTGCGACGAGCTCGAAATCGGGCTCCACGCGCGCAAGCCAGGCCTCGTCACCGACATCCATGGCGACGATCGTGATGTTCAGGCCCTCGCGGTCGGCAATCCCGGCCGGATCGGACGCGGCATTCGGCTTGCGCACGCCGGCCGCAACGGCATGGCCGCGGCGGGAGAAGGCCAGGGCGGCTGAAAGCACCATGCCTTGGTTGACGCCGGTGATCGGGATGCTGGCCATGATTGGCTCCTGTTGCAATGGGAATGCAACGTCCGTGGTGCCACGCTGCAGGCCGTTACCCGGCCTGCAGCGTGGCGGCTCACGGAACTACTTGATCGTGATTTCCCGAAGCACGTACTCGCCCTGGATTTCCCGGATCTGGTTGTACAGTTCGAGCACCTTCTCGTTGCTGGAATCCATGTTCTCGTTGCCCCAGGCTTCCATGAACGCGTTGTACCGTTCGCGGCTCGGCGCAATCATCTCGGTGCTCGGGTACTTAATGACCAGCAGCAGATCGAACGCGCCTTCGGCGACCGCCTGGTTCGCGTAGATCGCATAATCCTCGACATGGCCGAGTGACTTGGCCACCTCGTTGGCGGCGACCCAGGTCGACTTCAGACCTTCCAGGTAGATGTCCTGCGTACCGGGGTCGAGTTTGACCATCGTCACGTTCCAGGTGGCGTCGGAGACGTCGTAGTCTTCCCAGACCTTCAACTGCGCGGTAACTGGTGCGACCGCGAGTACGGCCAGGGCGATGAAGCACGCTGCGAATGTGCGAAACATTGATGAACGATTCATTGGGTTTTCCTCTATAGGATTTTGGAAAAGATGACTTGGTCTTACGTTGTTGCGAGGTCGTATGCCGCGATGGGCCTCCTCTTTTTTGCTGGATGAATGCTCATGTCTCTGGCATTTTCTTCCGTCCGGCGCCGTGCCGAAGTCGCGGCGCGTTGCCGTAGGTGAGTGTTCGCCACAGCCATTCCATCGGGCCATATCGGAACGATCGGAGCCAGACCATGGAGAACACGACCTGCACCGCATAGACCGTGCAGGCAAATGCGACCAGTGCCTGTACCGACCACTGACCGGCCTGGCCGAGTCCGATGCCGTAGAACACCGTCAGCGCAATCAGCGTCTGGCCGAGGTAATGGGTCAGCGCCATGCGGCCGGGGGCGGCCAGAATCGTCAGGACGCCCGGGACGACCCGCCACAGCAGCACGAAGCCGGCCGCATAGGCCAGGCCCAGCGGAATCACGGCAAAGGTGTAGGCCACGACGGCCTGGAAGCCTGCCGATGAATGGGGCTGGTTGAAGCCGAGCCCGCCGAGCGATGCGAGAATCGGTCCGGCAACCGCGCCGGACAGACCACCGACGATCAGCACGCCGATGAGCAGCCGGGTGTTTTCGAGCAGCTCGCCGTTCACCAGGCGTCGGCCGGCCCAGAGCCCCAGCAGCATCACCGCGAACAGCTTGGGCCAGCGCCAGGTATCGAACAGGTAGCCGAGGCGAAGGAAGCCGAGGCCGAACGAGGCCTGCAGTCGATCACCCCAGTCGGTGATGCGAAGATCGACGATCGGGTTCGCCGCTTCCGGCGGGATGATCGAGTAGGCAACGGCGTAGAGTCCCAGGCTGGGATCGATGTTCAGCTTCCAGAACAGCGCGTAACCGGCTACGGGTGCGAGCAACGCGAGGCCCGCGACGACCAGCAGGGTCCGATCGGACCAGCGACGTACGGCCAGCAGCACGAAGCCGAGCAGCGCGTACGGGGTCAGGATATCGCCGAGCCAGACCACGAACAGGTGGACCAGGCCCAGACCCAGCAGGATGGTCGTGCGCCGCAGGTAGATCCGCGTGGCGGCCGCGCCACGCCCCTCCAGCCGCTGCAGCTGGAGCGCGAAGCCCAGGCCGAACAGGAACGCGAAGAGCGTATAGAACTTGCCGTCGATGACCGCCAGGTGCAGAAAATCGATCAGCTCGTAGGTGCTGCCGGCCAGCGCGCTGCGCTGCTCCGGCCCGAGAAACTCCCAGCCGCTGAAGAAGCGAACATTGGCCAAAAAGATGCCGAACAGCGCAAAACCTCTGAGCGCGTCCAGAACCTGGTGGCGCTCGGTATTCCGGATCGGCGCGGCGGTGGGTTGCGGGTTCGTCATGCTGGGCTCCGACCGGGTCAGCTTCGGGCGCCGTGCGGCAAGCCGGCGGTCTGGTCGTGGCCTACCTTTGCGAACAGACAGAACACCAGCCCTGCGAGCATGGTGGCTCCGGCAAGGTAGTACGTGCCGCCATAGCCGAGATCCTCGATCATCCAGCCCGACCAGCCCGACATCACCGAGCGCATGAAATTCGGCACCGCCATGAAAAGCGCAAACAGGCTGGCGGCAACGGTGGGGTTGCAGATGCGCATCAACCAGACGACGCAGACGATCAACAGCAGCATCGCCAGCACGTACTGAAAGCCGAACAGGATCGAGAAGGCGCGCTCGCCTTCCCAATGGTCGAAGGTCAGCCCGCCGATCGCGGCGATGACTGCAAGTCCCGCGAAAAGCCCGATCATGGTGGCGCGCAAGCCGAACAACCTGACCAGCATCGGCGTTGCGATCGCGCCAATCATTGCCGCGGACAAGCTGATCATGCTGGCAAAGCTGCTGTATTTTTCGCTGCTCCAGCCGAGCTGCTGCACCGAGAGAGTCGGAGCCACGGCGTCGGTAAACGTGAAGGTTGCCTGGGACAGGCCGACCCCGATCAGGAAAATGATGGTTGTCGGTACCATCAGGGCGCGAAACACGCCTTTCAGAATCGGCCACCATGCATCTTGCTGGCGGGCCTCGCATTCGGTCGAAGCCTGACCGTGACTCCAAGGCATCAGCCGCTCTCCGGGACGCTCTCGAAACAGACTCACGAAGCCGGAAGCGAAAGCCACGACCGTAGCCAGAATCATGCCCAGCATCGCAATGTGTCCCGCAGCCAGCAGTTGGCCGGCGATGAACGCTGACGCCGAGATTCCGATCGCTTGGGAAGCGAACATGAAGCCGTTGATGGTGGTGCGCTCGACGTGCGGAACCACGTCCACGGTCATGCCGTCGACGGCCACGTCGTTGAATACCGCGCACAGGTTCAGCGCGAAGAAGAACGCGGTCAGCGTGACGACCTCGTTCGCGCCGGGCGCTGATACGGTGAGCGCAATGAAGGTCATCAGCATCATGGCCTGCGCAATCAGTATCCAGACCCGCCGTCGCCCCATCGGTCGGAACGTGAACCGGTCCATCAACAGGCCGTTGACCAGCTTCAGCGACCACGGCAGCAGCGCGGTGCCGACGAAAGCGCCCACCGCGATCGGTGTTGCGCCGTTCTCTGCCAACCACGCGGGAACCGCAATCAGCGACAGGCCCACGGGAATTCCCTGCATGAAGTAGAGTAGGATGATCGCGGCGAATCGGGCTGGCCTGCTGGTCGAAAGCGCAGGCAGCCTGGGTAACGCGGCGGCTTCGATCGCGGCGTCCGGGAGCGTGCTTTCCAGGGCGGAGGGCATGGGTCGCTTCTTGTGCGTCAGATCCGATGCGATCTCGGAGCGTGGTCGGTTGGTGTGGGCGTCAAGCGCCGCGAATTCGGTCGCAACCCTCGAGGTGCGGCCGGGCAGGCTTGCGACCCGCTCGATCGCGCAATGCGCCGGCATCGGCGCCGGGCGTCGCTGCAGGGTTCGGCTTCAGTTGTCAGGGAAAGGTCAGGTAGGCGTTGCGCGTGGTGTTTTCGGTGCATTCACCGAAGCGCTCGTTCAGGCTGGCCGGAACGCTGTCGCCATCGGCCAGGCCGCTAATCCATGCGTCGTAGGCCTTGCCGAAGGTTTCGCCGTCAGCGCTGCGACCCAGCCAGTAGTGGGTGTTCAGATCTGCCTGGAACGTCGGTACGGCAATCTCGGTCTGGTAGCCGTGGTCCTCGCCCCATTCGTTGAAATCGTCGACGATGGCGAGGTACGTACTGAGCGAGCAGTCCTCCTTCATCGTGAAGGCGATCACGTCGAGGTGACCAGCATGGCTGGCTGAGGCGGCGACGAGCAGTGCGGCTGCAATCAATTTCTTCATGGTTGCATTCTCCCGATGGAACCTGCGCCACCACGCGACGAAATGTCCGTGATCGATCACGCAGGAAGTCACGGAAATGTATGCCGAATGCGAGGATGCGCACAACATCGGCACCGTCAATCATTCGTCATTTCTGCGTCAGGCAACACAGCGAGCGGGTTGCAGCAGGCCGCTCGTTCAGTGCTGTTGGGGAGAACCCGGGACCGCCAGGAGATCCGGCCAGCCGTATTTTTCCCAGGCGGCTACCAATCCGATGCGCTCGGCGAAGGCCATGAAGTCCGGGTGCAGGCGGGTTTTCCGGATCGGCTCGACGTCGGCCCACAGCGACATCAGGCAGAACATGTTGGCCGGCGTGATGCTGTGCCCCAGCGTCTTGAACACCATCTCGCCGTAGCCCATCCAGATCGCGGGCATGACGATGCTGGTATCGGCCGGGTCGGCGAGGCTGGCGTGCAGCTGGTCGAGCGCCGCGCAGTAGGCCAGCCGGCGTTCGGGCCGGCCGCTGCACACGCCCTGGGCGGCCAGCGTCCAGTAGGCATCCAGCGCTTCGCCGCTGAGCGGCTCGGTGCCGGCTGGCGGGAAGATCGTCTTGTTGATCAGCAGCCGCGTCTGTCGGTATTCTTCGATCGCCAGCTCGCGCTGGCCCGAGGCCGCGGTGGCCACGGCCAGCCACATCGACGGCATGCCGAGGTCGACCATTCGGCGACCGGCCGCGATCGCCTCGTCGACCCGGCCGAGGTTGAACAGTGCCACCGACAGCATCGCGAAGTTCCGCCCGCTGACCGGGTCCTGGTCGATTGCCGCCTCGATGCAGGGCAGCGCCTCGCGGGTGCGGCCGATGTAGAGCAGGAACGACCCCAGCCGCAGCGTCACGTCGGCGTTGTCCGGCTCCAGCCGATGGGCCTCGAACGCCAGGTCCAGCGCGCCGACCGGGTCCTTCTGCGTCCAGCGGTGAATGCCCAGCATGGCGCGCGCGTGGCCCTGCTGCGGGTCCAGTTCGATGGCACGGGCCGCGCACTCGGCCATCCGCGCCGAGCGCACGTTTCGATCGAGGCACGGGGTATAGACGGCAGTGTAGACATGCGCTTCGGCCAGCGCGGTCCAGCACGCGGCGAACTCCGGATCGATCTCCAGCGCGGCTTCCAGCAGTTCCACGGCCTTGTCGAGCACGCCGTCGCCGATCGCTCGTGCGGTCAGCGCGCGGCCCTGCAGATACAGTTCGTAGGCGGCCTTGCTGGAAGTCATTCGGCGACGCTGCGGCGTCTCTGTTTCCAGCGCCAGCGCGACGCCCAGTTCGCGGCTCACCGCCCGCGCGATGTCTTCCTGCAGGCCGAACACGTTGTCGGTCGTCCCGCCGTAACTCTGCGACCAGCGGGCGAAGCCGGTCAGGCCGTCGATCAGGCTGACGTGCACGCGCACCTCGTCGCCGGAACGCTGCACCGATCCCTGCACCAGATGAGCAACCCGCAGCATGCGCGCGACTTCGGTCAGCGGCGCTGTCGAAGGCGCCATGTTCAGCGAAGAACCGCGGCCGGCGACCAGCAGTTGCGGCACGCGCCCGAGGGTCGTGATCAGTTCGTCGACCAGGCCGTAGGCGATATGGCTCTCGACCTCGACGGTGCCGGGGCACTGGAACGGCAGGACCGCGATCCGGATCCGGCCCTGGGCCGGGTCGCCGTCGCCGGCCGCAGTCCGGAGCCCCCAGGCGTCTGCCAGTCGCGCATGTTCGCGGTGTTGGCCGCGCCGCTGCCATTCCAGCAGCGCTTCATCGACCGCGCGCTGCAGTCGCTGTTCGACCTGGGCCCGGCGACTCTCCAGCCACTGCCGGAATGAGTCCCCGAAATCGAAGTGCGCGAGCAGCGCGCGGCTGCCGATTTCGAGCAAGCGTTCGCTGGCCGCCGGTTGCGGTTCGCCGTCGAGCGCCGACTCCAGCTCGGCCAGGTCGGAGCGCACCGCCGACGCGCGCACAGCCACGCGGTCGCGAGTGACTTCGAAGAATTCAGGATCGAACGGCGCGAGTTGCTTCTTCAGACCCAGCAAGGTCTGGCGCAGACTGGCGCGTGCCTGGGCCCGGAACCGGCCCCGCCACAGCAGGTCGCACAGCCGGTCCCGGTCCACCGCGCTGCCGGGTTCCAGGCACAGGATGGCCAGCAACGCACGCCCGCGCTTGCTCGGGACTGAAATTTCCTCGTCGTTCGGCCCACTAAGGCGGAACGCGCCGAACAGTCGTGCATGGAGCCGAGGCTTGGCGATCGGATTCCCTTCAATCATCTGGCAGCTAGGCGGACGCGGTTTTCGCGCCGTACTCCCGACACGGGGATTCCGGGCGAAGCAGTCGAGTGACTTGCACTGCGTTTCAATATACCCGACCGCTCCCCGGTCAGGAAGCGGCGCGTCGTCGATTCCCGGTCGGCGCGGCGTATCGACCGCAGGATGAACAGGCCGGGCGCCTCAGCGCCTCGGGGCGCCCGCGTGGCCCTCTAGACCGTGACCGCGTTGCCCCGGAAGATGCGCGCGAGGTAGCGGCTCTGGCTCGGGCTGATCGCCGGCACGCAGCACAAAAGCACCGCCTGGACGATGCGCTCCATCTCCTCGGCCGATTCCTGGTCGTTGCTCGGTTCCTCGGCCCGGGCGCGACGCGTGAGCTGTACCTGGTTGACCGCCGGTTCGGTCGGCAGCCGTTCGCCCTCGACGCCCAGCGTGACGGTGAAGGCGTGCAGCGAGTTCTTGATGAACAGCGCCAGCGCGAATTCCTCGCGCGTCGAGGCGCGCGAGGTTTCCGGGGTCACCAGCACGATCTGGCAACGGGGCATCAGCGCGCACTTGCGTGCGATCCGGAAGTGCTGCGTGAGCTGTTCGTCGAGCAGCCGGGCAAAGTCGTCGCGCGACAGCACGCGGTCCCAGCTGCCGCCGGCTTCGGCGGCCAGCGGATTCATCGGCAGGCGCGCAAACGGCGTGCTGACGACCGCGTCGATGCGCCCGGTTTCCGCGCGAACCGCATCGAGGCCGGCTTCGAGATCGTCGCCCACGGCGCGCACCGCGACCCGGGTGTCGGCGTCGGCCGGCTCGATGTTTGCGCGCAGCGCATCGGCCGTCTCGCCCGTTCGCGTCAGCAGCGTCAGGCTGCCCACGTTCTGCTCCAGCAGCCCGCCGGCGATGGCGACGAGTTCATCCCGAAGCGCTTCGCCCACCAGCACCACGTGACGCCCGGAGAGCTGCCGGAGGTCCTCGGCGCCGGGCCGCAGCATCATCTCGCCCTCGGTGACCGAGCGGTCGAATTTCAGGCCGCCCGACGGATGGAAGGTCTCCCCGCTGACGATCTCGTCGGCCAGGCTGAACACCGTCGACAGCGCGACCTGTTCGTCGGTCGGCATCTTGTGCAGGTGCAGGCGGTCGAGAATGCCGGCCTCGATCTTCTGCGCCGTGCGCTCGATATCGCGCGGGTCGAAGAAATCGCCGCCGGTGGGCGGTTCGAAGGCTTCGAGAAAGCGTTGTGCCCGTTCCGATTCCAGGACGCCGCCGACCACCAGACGGTTCATCAGCTTCTCGGCCAGCGGCTTCGACAACAAGTAGCGCGTTGCGGCGGCGACCGGTGCGCCTTCGGCGACCTGCGCGACCAGGCGACGCAGCGCTTCCGGCGCGGTGTCCCAGGCCTTGAGTCCCTCGACGTCGTTGCGCGCCAGCCGCTCGAGACACGCGTCGTCGCCGGATTCGCCGAGGCTCGCCAACAGCGCCTGGTGCACCCGGTTGAGGCGCTTGTTCTCGAGAATCAGCCGTCCGCGCCGCGCGAAAAGGCCGGGCGCGCCGCCCAGCCCGCGAAGCCGCGCGCCATCGACCGGGCCCGGTGCCATGGCGTTGATCTGGATTTCAGGGCCCAGATGGCGTGACAGGATTTCGGCCAGCGAGCGCTGACCGGCCTTCGAGACCGAGTAGTCGGCGCGATTCGGATAGGCGACGGCCAGGTACTTCTCGCCGCCGAAGTAGCTCGACACGTTGAGGATGCGGCCCGAACCGTGTTCCTTCATGTGCGGCGCGAACTTGCGGATCAGCGACCAGTTCGAGGTCAGGTTGGCCTCCAGCGTGCGGTTCCAGGCCTCGAGACTCATGTCGACGACCATCTCCTCGGCGCCCGAAATCCCGGCGTTGTTGATCAGGTAGTCGACCGCGCCGAAGACCTCGATGGCGTGATCGAACAAGCGCTGCAGCTGGGCTTCGTCGCCGACGTCGATGCCCGACAGGATCCGCACTCGCTGCTCGGGATCGGCATAGCCGCTGGCGGCGAGCTCCTCGACGATGCCGGCGCGCGCCTCGGCGAGCTTGTTCTCGCTCCGGGCGCTGAGCAGCACGCGAGCCCCGGCCAGCGCCAGGTAGCGGCCGAGCTGCAGGCCAATGCCCAGGCTGCCGCCGGTGATCACCGCGGCCTTGCCCTGGTGCAGACCGGGCAGCACGCGCTGGATCGACATCGGCATCGCCGACTTGCCCGTGGCGCGGCGGATGTTCTTCGGCACCCACAGGTTGATCGGGTCCATGCGCCGGACGCGGTTGTTCAGCGTGGCCGTCCAGTCGGCCGCGAAGGCCAGGTTGTCGGCATCGCCGTTATCGAAGCGCACGATCTGGTTGGGCATCGACGCCCAGAGCCGCTCGCCCTGATCGAGCGCGTGCTGCTCCTCGTAGCGCCAGGTCCGGATCAGTTCCTCGACCGCGGCGCGCTTGATGTCGTTGAGCCGGTTGCCGTGACCGTCGTCGGGATTGGTGACGAACGTGATCGCCGGCGCCTGGTCGAGCTTCATGCGCCGATTCAGGCTGCGCGCCAGCGCCGAGGCGAATGCCACCGGAGCGACGATCTCGTTGTCGACGAAGGTCTCGACATCGCGGTCCTCGGCCGTGCTCAGCGAGTGGCCGTGCTCGCCGTTGGGCGTGCCGGGCAGCACGATCACGCCGTCGAGTCGACCGAAATTGTCGTCGACGAACTGGAACGCGCGGTCGACCGATTCGGCGCGCAGCGGATCGAGGTGAGTCAGCTTGACGCGGCGCTCCGAACCGCTGCCGAGCCGGGCGCGCGCCTGGCCGAGTTCTTCGAGCGTACGGAACGCCAGCACCACCTCGGCGCCGCGCTTGTCGTTGCGATCGACGAACTCGAGCGCCTCGTCGATATCGGCGCCGCCGAGGATCATCACGATGCGGTCGCGCAGGTCGACCAGCCGGTTGTCGGGCCAAGACACCAGCTTCGAGCGGCTCTGGGCCGGCACCTGCATGCCGTTGGTGACTTCGAAGGACTGGCCGGAGAACGCGTCGGACTCGGGGCTGGAAAGCCACAGCAGCGTGTTGGCCACGTCGACGGGCCGCGGATAGATGAACTCCATGTTGCCGTCGGCGTCGGGACGACGATTGAGCATCAGGTCCTTGAAGCGCGCCGCGGTGCTGCCCGGCTTGAGGTTCTGCAGCGAGTCCATCGACGAGAACACCATCTCGATGCGCTCGGACTCGATCGGACCCGGGTAGACCGTGTTGACGCGGATGCCGCGCTCGCCGCCGCCCAGTTCCTCGGCCAGGCCCTGCGAGAACGCGTTGAGGCCGGACTTGGGCACGGCGTAGGGAATCCGGCCGAAATAGGGCGTGCGCGAGAAGATCGTCGACACGTTGAGGATGGCGCCGCCCGGCGCCAGGTGCGGCACCGCCGCGCGCGACATGTTCCAGGGTCCGCCGAGCAGATTCATGGCGGCTTCGAACATCGTCTCGCCGTCGCCGGTGGCGCGGGCTTCGGCGGCGCTGAACGGGATCTTCTCGAGCGTCTGCTTCGGTCCGGAGCCGCCGGCGTTGTTGATCAGCACGTCGAGACGGCCGAAGCGCTCGACGGCCTCGGCGACGATGCGCCGGCCGGCCTCGGGGTCGGCCGAGTCGCCGGTGACCGGATGCATCGCTTCGGCGTCGAAGCCCTCGCCGGCAAGCTCGCCGATGAAGGTGTCGAGCTTGTCGCGATTGCGCCCCGTCATCACGACGTTGGCCCCTTCGCGCAGCAGCGTTCGGGAGATGGTCGTACCGATGTTGCCGGCAGCACCGGTCAGGATCACCGTGCGGCCCGCGAGGCGGGCGCCGGCGTTCGACTTCGTGGATTGGTTCATCGTAGCGTTCCTGCGGATCCGGTATCGATCTTGCGGAGTTCGAGGCCTTCGGCTTCGGCTTCGCGAAGCGCCCAGGCCCGATAGAGTTCGTCGCGCGTCTTGAGGCCGACGCGCGGCAGTCCGTGCACGGCGACATAGGTGGCGCCGGCGTGTTCGTTGTCCCACATCGCCTGGTGGGCGTCGGGAAGCTCGGTCAGCGGTACCGGCACCGGTTCGACGACGTCGATCATCCCGGCGGCGATGCGTTCCAGCACTTCGGCGTATTCGCGCGCGGTGTTGAGGTGCGTGCCGTGGATCTCGGCCGAGGGCATCAGGATCCGGCGCTGGCGCATCCACACCTGCGGGGCGTAGAAGCTGAAGCGCCGGCCGCTCAGGTTCTCGGCAAAGACGACCGCGCCGACCGTGGGCTTGACCAGCGAGGTCGACAGCGCCAGCCCGTCGCGGTCGCGGCGCTCGAATACCACGTCGGGCAGGCCGCGGCGATCCAGCGTGTTGCGCAAAAGCGGCCCGATCGCCAAACCGATCGGCTTGAGCGTGCGGTCGGAAAAGCGTCGCACCGATTCCTTGAATGCGGCCGATTCGGTGAACGGATCGGGCAGGCGCATGA
>CAYPZP010000002.1:0-11552 GCA_964415285.1 uncultured Halomonas sp.
GGCTTTTATTCGGTCGGCCGATGGGTCGGCACCAATCCGGAAGACAACGGCGGCGCGCTGGTGTTCTGGGACCGAATCGACGACTGAAATCGCGTCGGCTGTTCAGGCCGGCGACGCCAGATGTCCGTCGGTCCGATTTCGAGCAGCGTGCGGTTCGATCACGACGTGATCGGTGGTAGGCGGCCCCGACATCAGCGCTCGATGTCGGACCGCGCAGCGTTGTCGCGGCCTGCCATGTCGCGTGCCCGTTGCAGCCTTACGGCAACTCTTTGAGCGCCGTCTCATCGAGCCGATACACGGTCCACTCCGACTGCGGCCTGGCACCGAGCGCTTCGTAGAATTCGATCGCCGGGCGGTTCCAGTCGAGCACGGCCCACTCCATGCGCCCGCAGCCGCGCTCGCGGGCGATGCCGGCCAGATGCAGCAGTAGCGCCTTGCCGATGCCGTTGCCGCGCATCGATTCACGCACGAACAGGTCCTCGAGGTACAGCCCGGGCTTGCCCAGCCAG
Source organism: uncultured Halomonas sp. (assembly GCA_964415285.1). Lineage (GTDB taxonomy): Bacteria > Pseudomonadota > Gammaproteobacteria > Xanthomonadales > Wenzhouxiangellaceae. The sequence continues at coordinate 510 of CAYPZP010000002.1, forward strand.
GTCGAGAAGTTGTGGAAGAACAGCGCGAATCCTTCCGGCTTGGCGTCCCATTCTCCGATTACGGCCTCGGCCGTCGCTCGCTCGCCGAACAAGGCCGAGTCGAGCAACTCCGGCGTGGCGACGGCTTCCTGGGGCGCTTTCTCGTAGGTCGCGAGCTCGAGGATCAGATCCAGCAACAGCGGGATATCCTCGGGCCGGGCCGGGCGGATTCGGATTCTGGCGTCGCTCATGGGCAGGGCTCGAGGCGAAACGTCCGATGCCAGTGTATCGCGCCCTTGGTTCTGCAACTTCCTGAAGCGTGACTAGGCCGACAGTGCAAGCCGCAACCGGCAGTCAATGGCACGCCTTCTAAAAGGATTTCGCCTTGCGCCGTCGATTCAGGCGCGCAAGCGCTGCGGCGAGCCCGAATGAAACAGCAAGCGCGCTCGTCCGCGGCGTCAGGACGCTGGGGAAAGCGCGCGCCATTCCCGGCGAGGCCGGCCTTGCGGCTCGGCACTTTCGGCCTGGGTCGAAGTGACCGGAACGAGTGGCGGGGTACGCTCGCGTGTTCGGCCGCCCGGGGCTGCAGCCGGATCACCGCCCGGGCGCGAACCGGGCCGCGGCCAGCCCCAGCACCAGCACCATCAACATCAGCCCGAACCAACCGAGCGCGGGAACCGGCGTGGCGGCCGGCGGCAGCAAGGCCGGAATGAACGTGACTTCAAGCGCCGGCGCCAGCGCCGTGTTCTCGCGGCTGGGGATTCGCCGGGCGTTCTGCGGGTTGTCTTCCTCGCCGCGCATGATCCAGCCGAAGTTCGATGCCGGCTGGTTCACCCACGTCTGGACGTCGCCGACCAGCGTCGGCGTGGATTCGAAGGCGACCGGACCGGTGGCGCTGCCGACCGGCGCGACGGCCGAGGCGGCCGGATCGAAGTCGCCACCGGGATCGGTCCAGAGATCGGTATCGAAGAACCGGTGCAGCCAGGTCGCGTCGCCGGACTGCGCCAGTGCGCCGCCGCCGCCGGCGCCGGGTGCGAACGAGCCGGCCTCGCCCCAGTCGCTCAGCATGCGATGCAGCCGCGCATCGAATCCGGTCGGACTCGGCGGAACCAGGTCGACGCTGAACTCGAGGCGTGCTTCGACTACCTGCGACCCCGGTGGGATCCCGCTCAGATCGAAGCGCAGCAGCGCGCGTCGCAACGCGTTGTTTGCGTTGGCGCCGGTCTGCCCGATGAACAACGACGGGCCGGCGCCGTTGCTTACGTCGCCCGTCGCTCGCTCGTACAAGGTGTTATCGGCTGCCGGCGGAATCCGAATCGTCGTCGCGTCGCCGGCGTGGACAAGCGATGCCACCGCGGTCGTCAGCAGGACGGCGAGTAAACCGATTCGACACTGTCGCGTTGAAATCTTCATGTGATGAAATTCGCGTAGCGTGGAAAGAAACGGGCGACTGCCCTCACCGGGCAAGGACGTAACGAATATGTCGTTGATTATCGGTCACTTCATCGGTATGGTATGTGAAATCGCGTCCCGGCGATACAGCGGCACAGGGGAGCATGCCGTCGGGTGGGCGTTCTTTGGAGTCAAGGGGCTTGCCCGGAGAGCAGGGTCGTGAACGAACAAAGCAGGCGCAGGCGCCGCTTTCTGAAGACCGCTTCGAGCGCCGGCGCCGGCCTGGCCACTGGCCTGGCGTTCGGCTCGGCGGTGTCCGCCGAAAATCCACCGTCGCCCGATGGTCGATCGGGCACGCCGATGTATCCCGCGCCGAAGGCCACCGGAATCCGTTCCGGGGCGCTGCCGCCGCTGGCGTTCAGGGTCCATCATAAATTGGCCTTCGGACTTCGCTCGGTGAATCCCTCCAACCCGGGCGGCATGGGCGATGCGGCGTACTTCGACAGCCTCGGCGCCAACGACGCGGACCGGTTCACGGCCTGGCTGGACCAGCAGATTGCCGGCGGTGCCGATCCGGAGGTCGAAACGCGCACCTTCCAGAACCCGAACTTCATCACGCTGGACAAGTCGCTGAACGAGCTGTGGTTGCAGCATCACCGCTACGATGGACCGGATCAATTCCGCGTCCGGCGGCGGCCGTTCCAGGAGTCCCAGCTGCTGACGCTGACCCGGATGGTGCACTCGCGCTGGCAGCTTCGCGAGGTGCTGGCCGATTTCTGGCACAACCATTTCCACGTCGACGGCAACGAGGATGTCGTGCGCAGCGTCATGGTGCATCACGACCGCGACGTGATCCGTCCGCACCTGTTCGGACATTTCCGGACGATGCTCGAGGGAGCGGTCAAGAGCACCGCGATGATGTACTACCTCGACAACCGCCAGAACACCACGCCGAACCCGAACGAGAACTACGCCCGCGAGCTGCTCGAGCTGCACACGCTGGGCGCGGTCGAGAACTACTTCGGCTTCACCGCGCCCGAGGACGTGCCGTTGAACGTCGACGGCCAGCCGCAGGGCTACGTCGAGGCCGATGTGCTGGAGACCGCGCGCCTGCTGACCGGTTTCGGCGTGGCCGACGGCAACGACGGCGCAGCCGATACCGGCGAGTTCCTGTTCCGCGCCGGCTGGCACGATTCCGGCGACAAGACCATCGTCGGGCTGAACATCGCCGGCAGCGGCCAGCCGGAACTGGCAGAGCTGCTCGACTACCTCGCCGCGCATCGCGGCACCGCGGAGTTCATCTGCTGGAAACTCGCAGTGCGCCTGATCGGCGATTCCTTTTCCGCGTCCAGCACGCTGGTGCAGCAGGCCGCCGATCTGTTCCAGAGCCAGTGGCAGTCTTCGGATCAGCTCGAGCAGGTCGTTCGGCTGCTGCTCGGGTCTGCGGAGTTTCTGGCCGCCTGGGGCGACAAGAGCAAGCGCCCGATCGAGATCGTGACCGCCGCGCTGCGGGCCGCCGGTGCCGACTTCACGTTTGAAATGACCTCGCCCGACAGCAATGCAGGCACCTTCGGATACCTCAACGACATCCAGCGCGCCGGGCAGGCGCCGTTCGACTACGAACCCCCCACCGGCTTTCCCGAGGACCGCGCCATCTGGCAGGGCACCGGGCCGCTGGTGATGTCGTGGCGTGCGGTCACCCGCATGCTGCGCGATACCGATGCGTCGTTCAGTAGCCAGTTCGTCAACGCCGCCGAGGTCACCAACCAGTCCGGCATCGCGCTGACGCCGAACGCGATCGTCGATTTCTGGGCCGGTCGGATGCTGGGCGCCGGCTTCGCGCTGGATGCCGGCAAGCGCGCGGTGATGGTGGCTTTCGTCCAGACCGAGGGGCAGGCCAGCGGGCCGGATTCGCCGCTGGGCGTCAACACCGGCGATACCGGAAGCAACAGTGTCTATCAGCGCGTCGTGCGCGGACTGGTCGTGCAGCTCGCGCTGCAGCCCGACCTGATGATTCGATAGGAGCGCCCGACCATGACAACCACGACACGACGCGGATTCCTGGGTGGAGCGGCGGCCGGCGCGCTGGCCGCGATGGGACCCCGGCTCGGTTTCGCCACCGAGCGCGGTGCGTTCAACGACGAGATCCTCATCTACATCTTCCTGCGCGGCGGTATCGACGGGCTGAGCGTCTACGCGCCCGGCGACGGCCACCCGGACCGCGGCTTCTACGAATCGCTGCGGCCCAGCAACAGCGTTCGTTTGCCGACCGGCGGCGCCAACGCCATGGCGCCGCTGGCCGACGGCTTCGGCGTCAACGCGGCGGCCGCGCCGCTCGTCGACCTGTGGAACGAGGGCGATCTGGCCATCGTCCACGCCACCGGTTTGCCGATCGTCAACCGCAGCCACTTCGAAGCCGAGCGGATGATGGAGTTGGGAACGCCCGGCGCCGTGGTCGGCGTGCCCAACAACGGCACGATTCCCGGCAGTCGATTGACCTCGGACGGCTGGCTGACCCGCCACCTGGCGACCGCCGACAATCTGCCGCCGCAGATGCTGATGCCGGTCGTGGTCACCGAAAACCAGGTCACGTTCTCGCTGCTGCGCGAGCCGTCGGCGGTCACCTTGCGTTTCCCGGACCGGTTCGATCTCAACGAGACCGGGCTCGAAGAGGAAATCGAGCAGGCGCTGGAGGAAATCTATACGCTCGACAGCGCGGCGGCCGCCGTGGCCGGGCAGCAGGCGTTCAACGCGATGAACCAGCTCGAGCCGATCTTCGGCGCGCAGAACAATAGTGATTACAACGCGAATGACCTGAATAACCTGTATCCGGTGCGCGCCAACGGCCAGCCGGAAACGTTCGCCGACAAGCTGATCACGCTGTCGCGGCTGATCAAGGCCGGCGTCGACCTGCGCATCGCCCAGGTCGATGTCGGCGGCTGGGACGACCACGTCAACCAGGGGTCCCTGCCGTCGGGTATCAACAACTCGTCGGGCAACTTCCACGAGCGAATGGACATCGTTGCCCGGGCCCTCCATGCCTTCTGGACCGACATGGCCGGCCTGGCCGACGACCCGACCGACCGGCGCTCCAAGGTCACCGTCGTGCTCCACAGCGAGTTCGGTCGCCGCGCGTTCACCAACATCTCCAACGGCACCGACCACGGCTCCGGCAATCCGATGATGCTGCTGGGCGGCAATGTCAACGGCGGCCAATTCCACGGCCAGTGGCCCGGAATGGGCCCGGATCAGCTCTACCAGAACGCCGATGTCCGGACCACCAACGACTTCCGGCGGATCCTGTCCGAGGTGCTGATCCGGCGCCAGGGCAACAATCAACTCGGTACGGTGTTCCCGTTCTACTACAACTACCAGCCGATGGGCGTCGTCCGGGGTCCCGACCTGACGCCGGACTATGGGCCCGAAGACCTCGTGCATGGAGACGGGTTCGAATAGAAGGTTTCGAGTCAGGGGCGGCACTGGCGGTTTTCCAGGGCGCCATTTGAATCCGCCTTCCTCGTTGCCTTTGGTGTAATTCGACTCTGCCTCCAGCGAACGATCGCCAGCGTCACCCGGCCTGAACGAAACTCAACGCCGAACGCACTCCCCGGCATAAGAGAACCCACATCAACCCGCTTGACAGCGACCGCAGAAATACAGCCGGCGGCCGCTGACCACGGTCTTCTCGATCGCCCCATCGCAGGCGAAGCAGGCCTGGCCGGCGCGCGAAAAGACGTAGTGCCGGTAGTCGCGGCGTTTCCAGCCCGCGTGCTTCAACGCTTCGGCGCGACCCGGGTCGTTGGTGATGCCGCCGGTCGCCACGGAGCGCCACATCAGCGCATGCACCGCGTCGGCCAGCGCCTCGATGCGTTCGGAATCCAGGTCGATCGGCCGCTGCGACGGTGCGAGGCGGGCGAGGAACAGGATTTCGGAGCGCAGGTAGTTGCCGACGCCGGCCAGGAAGGACTGGTCCAGCAGCAGGTGGCCCAGCCGCCGGCGCCGGAATTCGACGCGCGCGATCCACTCGGCGATCCGGGACACCGACGCCCGGCTCGACAGCACGTCCATTCCGGCGCGCTCGAGAAACGGGTGACTCGCGCCGGACTCGATCCACTCGATTTCCGAAGCGCTGTAGAGCAGCGCCGAACGGCTTTCGGTCGACAGCGCGAGGCGAAGCTGGCGACCGGTATCCGGACGAAGATCGGCCGGGCTGAACATCCAGCGACCGTAAAGCTGGTTGTGGGTATAGACCTTCGCGCCGTCTTCGAAGGTCAACAGCAGTGCCTTGCCGAGCGTCGAGACCGTCGGCGGCGGGCCGCCCACGCGGCCGATCAGCGAGCGATCGACTGCATCGTAGGCGCACCAGGCCTCGGCGAGCGGCTTGCGGCCCAGCGCACGCTGGACGCGGCGCGCGACGCGATACATTTCGGGCCCTTCCGGCATGCAGGCAATCAACGGTAGATTCGAGTCGACATGCTACCTTTGGTCAGCCCTGGAACCGTGAGGCACCTCGCATGCGCATCTTGGTCGCGCTGCTGCTATCCGGGCTTTCCGGCAGCCTGCCCGCCGGTCCCGCCATCGTCCACGAACCCGACGCGATCGTCGACTGGACGGAGCAGCGCTTCGCCGGCACAACCGACTATCGCCTGGCCGAACCGGAAACGGCCGGCGCGCCCCACGCGGCGGTTCGCGCCGACTGCAGCGAAGCCACCGCTTCGGGGCGCTTGCTCGAACGCGAGGTTCGGCTGGACGAAACCCCGATTCTCGAATGGCGCTGGCGCGTCGACTCGGTCTACTCCGGGCTCGACGAAACCACCCGCCCGGGCGACGACTACCCGGCGCGCGTCTACGTGATCGCCAAGCGCTGGCCCGCGTTCCGCAGCCGCGCGATCAACTACGTCTGGTCGAGCAGCCGACCGCCGGGGTCGTCGTGGGAAAACGCGTTCGCCGAACAGTTCATGATGGTGGCCGTCCAGTCCGGACCGAAACGCACCGGTGAATGGCTCACGCAGCGACGGAACGTCGCCGAGGACTTCAAGCGATTCCACGATCTCGACATCGATCGCGTCGACGTGGTCGCGATCATGACCGACTGCGACAACACCGGCCAGTCGACGACGGCCTGGTACGGGCCGATCCGCTGGCGTCGTGACGCTGCCGATCGGCGAGTTCCGAGCGTCGACTAATCGGCCCCGCGCCGCGTCAGCGCCGCCCACACGGTCGCCAGCCACGCGACCATCAGCGTCGTACCGCCGAACGGCGTGAGGTAGGTCAGGGCCTCGACGCCGGTCAATGCAGCGGCGTAAATGCTGAAGCTGAACAGCACGGTGCCGGCGATGAACAGCCAGCCGGCCAGGGCCAGCCGCCGCGCTGCCTGCGGCGGCAGGTCGATCCACACCGCCAGCCCGACTGCAAGCGCAGCCAGTGAGCCGATCTGATGGTAGCGAATCGCGGTCAGCACCCAGCGCCAGGTTTCCTCGTCGAGTCCCGGGCGCAGTGCGTGTTCGGCGGCTGCGCCGATGGCGACGGACAGAAAGCCGAGCAAGGCGGCAACAAAAAGCAGTCGGTTCATGTTCGGACCCGGTGATACGGAGGTTTCTGAACGAGGATTATCCGGATTTCCGATCACCGCGGCGCCAACGCCGCGTTGCCGCCAACGCAACCACGATTAGCAGCGTCGACAGGGCCAGCAGCGGCAACGCCACCGTGACCGGCCACCACCACCCCGGCGCAGCCACGAAGCTCAATCGAAGGTTGCCGGCCATGACCGCAGAAACCGGAAGCCAGAGCGCCCCCGCGACCGCGAGCGTCCAGGCCGCGCCGCGCGTCCAGCGATCGACGGCCCAGGGCAGTGAGAGGGCGGGCAGCAGCACCATCGATGCGGCCGTGGCCAGGGTGCCCAGCGGCAGCCCGGTGCCGAGCGGGTCGGCCACCAGCCACGACGCACCGGTGACCAGGCCGAGCGCCGTGACGACGATGACAGCCGCGGCGAGCGCAACGGCCGGGAGCAACCCGGAGTGCGTCCGAGGCGCGCGGAGCGAGCCCCTGCCGGGTTCGAGGCTCACCGGAAACTACTCCGGAAGATCACGTCGAAGCGATCCTCGAAATAGCCGTCGAACTGGTTCATCACCAACCCGTCGTAGCCCTCGGCGTTGAGGTGGAAGCAGTCGGCGCCGCCGAGCCGAAGGGCTTCGACCGGACTCGGCAACGACAGGTCGCCCGGCGGACTCAACTGCCCGGGCGGGATGCCGTCGGACGGGAAGCCGAACTGCGCCTGCATCAGCCCGAGGTGGCTGACGTGGAATACCCGCGGATGCGCCGCGGCGATTTCGGCCATCGCCCGCTCGAATTCGGTCGAGGCCGTGTTGAGTTGCAGCGGATCGGGCTGTCCCAGGTCGCCCCAGAGCGGCGCGCAAAAGAGCGCGCCGACGATTCCGCCCACGGTATCGACGAAGTTCGGGTAGTCGTAGAAGCTCAGCAACACTTCGACGTCCGGGCGCCGGAGGAGCACCTCGTCGAGGGTCGTGGCCAGGTCGGCCCGGACTGCTTCGATGAGCGCGTCCTCCTGAGCCGGCGACAGCGTGGTGCGCCACGCGTCGAGAAAATCGTTGCCGCCCAGCGTGATCTGGACCACGTCGACGTCGTCGCGCAGCGCCAGCTCGTCGGTCAGCACCTGCCGCCGACCCGGTTGGGTCCAGTCAGCGGCCGTGGTGCCGGATTCGGTGGTTGCGGAACCGTAGACCTGCACCGCACCGAAGCCGAGCGCACCGAATACCAGCGCATGCGACTGGTCTTGCCACTGTTGCTCGGCCCAGCTGTCGCCGACCAGAAGCAGCCCGTCGAATGCAAGCGCCGCAGACGTCGTCCCGGCGCCGAGGAATGCACACAGCAAGAACCCCGTCACGGCCTGTCGTGGTGTCTTGATCGCCATGCGCGCTCCGGATCGGGTTCGAACCCCGGATCGTACCCGACCGGGCTTGCTTCGGGTCGTCTCGAGTCCGGGGCACGGGAAACGGGCGCCGAGGCGACTCCGTCGCGGATCGACAGCCGCCGACCGGGCCAACCGCCGCATCGCACTCGACCGAACCGTGTCGGTCGCCTGCATCGGGGCAAAGGACGGCAGCGCGCGCCGAAGCGATCTGCCGAAGGCAGGCAAAAAAAGGCGGGCCGACATGCGGCCCGCCGTTGGCGTTGACGACAGGGATTACCGAGTCTGATTGGTACCCGGTAGCGTCCAGCTGTAGGTATCGGAGATGTAGTCCGGGAGGAACCACACCTTCCGCCACTGGGCCGCCGACTCACCGGTTTCCTCGTTTTCCTGTGTCCACGCGCCATACAGCCACGAACCGTCCGGCACGGTCTGCAGGCTCGCCTCGCCGGAGGCGATTCCCTGAATGCCCTCCAGCTCGTCGAACTCGTTGCAGAAGCCGGTGGCCGGAACCGCGGCGTCGTAGTTCACCGTGACGGTGACGCCGTGCAGGTCGTTCGGATAGCACGGCGACAGGTCGGCGTCTTCGCTCCAGGCCGTGTACTCGTCGCCAAAGCGGATGGCGCGGCTGTAGTACAGGTTCAACGGCTCGGCTTCACCGACCGCAACGGTCGAGTTGTCGCCGGTTTCGTAGACCGTGAAGTACATCGACGGGTCGCGCTCGATCGGTTCACCGTCCGGCCCCGGGAGGCTACCCGCGGTCGGCGCGTAGCGCGGATCCAGGATGGTGAATGCCTGCGACTTGAGCTGAGACACATTGCGCGCCATTTCCGGCTCGCCGGCACCGAAACCGTAGCAGGCCACCGGCTCGTCGGTGGACTGACCGCCGCCCTCGGAGCGGAAGATCTCGCAGTGCACGTTGCCGACGCCGCTATAGCCGGTATCGTTCGTCCGGTGCAGGTAGTTTTCAGGCAGCGTGGTCCACGTCAGCCCTCCGTCGAACGAGCGCCGGATGTAGAGCTGGTAGCGGTCCTGACCGCGCGAGTTCAGCTTCCAGTTCGGAGCCCAGGCGTACAACACCATGATGAAGTCGCCGTCGATGAAGCCGCGATGGCCCTTGGCGACGTCCAGCGGGTTGTACCAGGTCTGATCGGACAGGTTGTCGAGTCGGTTGGTCGCGCTGTCTTCACAGGTGAACGCGGCATCATCGCCGAGCGGGAATCCGGCATCGGAAACTAGGCTCGCGGTCATGCCCGGCTGGCACTGGTGCCAGGTCAGGGTCTTGGTCGTGTTCGGATCCGGAATTTCGGAACCCTGCAGGATCGGGTTGGTGTCGCCGATACCGAAGGTGGTTCCCTGCGTGAAGTCCACGGATGGACAATCGATCGCGCTGCCGTCGGCGGTTTCAACGCATGCATCCGGCGTGACCGAAGACAGGTTGATCGACGAATCCAGGCACACCCCGTCCGGATAGAACGGGTTCGATCCGTCTGCATAGGCCCAGTTCTCGCAGGCCATGTTGGTGAACGCGTACGGATTCTTGACGCCGTTGGTCATGTCGTTCCAGTCGCTCCATAACAGCATGCGGCGCGCCATGACGTCGGCCGGGCCGCCCTGCGACAACGTGCCTTCCTTCCAGGTCGGGAATGCGACCAGACCCAGCGGCTCGACGACACTACCGCGCGACGCGGTCTTGCTGCCGCCGTCACGGGAGTCGATCGTCTCGAAGCCATCGGCGAAGATCATCTCGAACAGGAACGCGTCGGTTACCGCCGATACTGGCTGCGCAAGCAAGCTGCCGCGACGCGCGATCTCGGTCCGATACAGGTCGAAATTGCCGGTATCGAAGTTCCAGAGTTCCGCGGTGCTGGTCACCGGCAGGAACTCGCCGGTCTCCCAGTCCACCTCGGGCTGATTCATCAGGTTGCCGTGGAAGCCCAGGTTATGGATCAGTCGGGCCGATTCCTCGACCGCGGTGTCGTTGAGCGACATCGAGAAGGAGTGGTACCAGACGTTCTTGCCGTTATCGAACACTTCGCAGTCGGCATCGACTTCGGGATCGCAACCGATCACGCCGGTTTCGGTGTTGACGCCGAACTGTCCCAGGCCCTTGCTCTCCTCGGCCTGCATCACGATCCAGGCGCTGTCGGTCTCGCCGTCGCCGTCGGAATCGTAGCCGAACAGGTTGATCCGGGCACGCGTCGCGGCCGTGTTGGCGACCAGCGGCAGGCCGTCCTCGGTCACGCAGACGTTCTGGGAAACGCGCTGATCCTGGCCGATGCGAACGGTCGCATTGGCGATCTCGGTGCACATGTCGCGCATGCCGTAGTCGAGCGGATTCAGCACGTCGATCGCGCCCAGCGCAGAGCCGTTGCAGTACGGCGCGGGGTTGTTCGGGTTGCACGGCGCGTTATCGGTCAAACGCATCGGCACCGCGAACGGCACGCCCGGTTTGGTCCGCGTCGTGCCGTCGAAAGCGGCCAGATCGACGATCGCCAGCGGATCGCTGTCCTGCTGCACCGGGGCGAAGTGCTCCCAATCGACGTAGGAATACCAGACATCGGTCTGGGAATTGGCGCTTGCGCCGCTCCAGCCCTCTCCCGGGCCGAGGCCCTGGCCGGCACGCAAGCCCTCGGGATCCTCCTGCCAGGTCATCACGGCGCCGGCGCCTTCGACCGTGGCAATTTCGATCCGGTTGACGTCGCGGCGACCCGAGGTCAGCCGTTCGGCCTGGCGCCAGACGA
>CAYPZP010000002.1:11562-75709 GCA_964415285.1 uncultured Halomonas sp.
GGTTTCGGCGTCGCGCGGCAGCACGTTGCCGTCGGCATCGAACGCCTCGAGCGTTCCGCGCGCCGTCCACAGGCAGTTGTACGGCACTTCGCCGACCGGGTGATTCTGCGGGAACTGGTCCTGGGCGTAGTCCACCGAGCCTTGGGAACCGGCGACCAGGAACATGTCGAGCAGATAGATGTCGTCCGGCGACGGGTTGGCCAGATCGATGCCCATGTAGGCAGCGATCGCGTCGCGACGGGCCGGGTCGCTGGCTTCCAGCGCGTAGTTCGGCTCGCCGCCGTCGCAGTAACGGCTGAACCATGCGGCCAGCACGTAGTCGCCTTCGGTCGCGTGGACCACGCTGATCACGTCGCCCGGATAGTTGATGCCGTCGTCGGCATACAGCGGCACGTCGGGCCGATCGAAATCGGCCGAACTGAGGTCCGCGGATTCGGACAGGTTGGTTTCCTTCCAGGTCAGGCCGTCGTCGTAGGTCACCGAGATGAATGCATCGCGCTTGCCGTGGCCGGCGAACCCGATGCCCTCGATTTCCGTTTCGTCGACCTTGCCGTAGGTGAATGCGCCAATCTGCGGACGCGCATTGCTGTAGGTCTCGACCTGCACGCCGTCGATGTTGTAGCGCGGCACGTCGGTGATCACGGTGCCGTCGATGCGTTGCGCCGGTATGTAGCGATCGAAGATCGCCAGCGCGGCATGGCCCGCATGCTGACCGGCCGGCAGGCCGTCGCTCATCGAGCGCTCGAAGCGCGACCCGGGTGTGCCGATCTGGTTGGCACCGTCGTCGCCGAACGCCGGCGGTGCCAGAAGGCTCACCGCAAGCAGTGTGAAAATCAGCTTTCCGCTTCTCATGCTCATGGACTTCTCTCCCGTAGATGTCGTGGTCCGAGCGGCGCCGGCCTGCGAGCGGAAGTCGAGCGCATGCGTTGCGGGAAGCACCGCGCCCCGACCCCTCCGACAAACCCGGTCCGGGTGTTACATGCGTCTTATCTCATATTTCCCGCCGGCCGATCGTGACCTGGATCATGATTGGCGCGCGTTTTTTTCGCGCAGCGTCGCCCGATCGACGGGCGGCCGGCCGAATGCCGCCGGAACCCGTCGTTCTCGTGAACTGAGAATGGATGTGCGCATAATGCGTACATGGCAAGGGAACAACCCCTCACCCTCGCACCCACCGCCCGACTGGCGCGCGCCGAGCGCCGGCGCCGGGCCGAAGCGAGACGCGCGGCCGGCGAAACAGCGTGGACCGCCGAGCCGGTGCTGACGCTTTCGGCCTGGATCGGGCAATTGCGTGATCAGGCCGTGATCGGCGGCGCCGTCGATGCGGTGCCGATCGCCGGACTGCAGGCACGCGCACTGTGGGAACAGGCCATCGACCGCCAGATCTTCGTCGGCGAACCGCGCGTCGCCGAGCTGGCCGAACGCGCCTGGCGCGCGCTCCATGAATACCGCCTTGAGCCGCCCGAGCGCTGGCCGGAGTTGATACTGAGCGAGGACGCCCGCGCTTTTCGCCAGTGGGCCGGGCGCTATCGGGCGTTGTGCGAACAGCGCGGCGTCATCGACGAATGGCGCTTCGCCGCCCGCTTGCCGGAACTCATCGCGTCCGGCGCGATCGAGATCCCCCGGCGGATCGAAATGGTCGGACGCGAGCTTCCGCCCACGCCGCTGGAGGCCACGCTGTTCGAGGCACTCGAATCGGCCGGATGCGAGATCAGCGGTACCGGCGTTCCCAAACCCGATCCGGCATCCGGGCCGGTTTCCCTGGACGCGTTTTCCGATCCCGGGGAGGAACTCGAGGCTGCTGCGGCCTGGGCGCGCCGAAAGCTGGAGGCCGATCCGGAAACGACCGTCGGAATCGTCGTGCCCGACCTCGGCAACCGGCTCGAAGCCGTCGACCGGATTTTCCGACGCGTGTTCGATCCGCCTGCGTTCGCGCTGACCGAGGCCGCGGCCGAAGCCTGGCACGTCTCGCTGGGCCCGGCGCTGAGCGCATGGCCGCTGATCGCCGACGCGCTGGTGCTGCTGCAGCTCGACCCGCAGCGACTCACGCAGGCGCACGCCAATCGCCTGCTGGGCTCGCCGTGGCTGGCCGGCTGGAGCGTCAACGGCAAGGCCCGGGCCGAGGCGGTGCGCCGCCTGATGGACCGCGCTCCTTACGAGATCACCGCGACCGAATGGGCGCGCGAATCCGAAACCGTCGGTGCATCCGACATCGCGCTGCGGATCCGGCAATGGCAGGCGCTGCGGGCCGACCACCGCCAGCCGACTCGCCCGTCGGACTGGGTTGCCCGCTTCCAGGCCGAGCTCGAAACGCTGGGATTCGGACGCGGGCGCGGCCTGAACAGTCGTGAATACCAGGCGCTGAACCGCTGGCACGAACTGCTGGAGTCGTATGCAGCGCTCGACGTCGTTGCCGACGCCGGGATCTCGCGCGGTCGCGCGTTGTCGCTGCTGGCCGAGCGGGCCGGCACGACCCGCTTCCGCGAACGCGACCCCGGCTGCCCGGTCGAGGTACTGGGCGTGGAAGAAGCCCTGGGCTCGCGCTTCGACGCGCTCTGGATCACGACGCTGGACCACGAAACCTGGCCCAAACCGGCACGTCGGGACCCGTTGATTCCGGCATCGGTCCAGGCCGGCGTGCCGGCCAGCACCGCCGATGGCCGGCTGGCGCGCGCGCGCGCCGAGCTGGCCGGTCTGCTGCGCAGCGCGCCGGAGGTTCGCGGCAGCCTGTCGATCGGCAGCGACGAGCAGCCGCGCGAACCGACGCCGCTGCTGCCGGGTATCGAGCGCGTCGAAATCCAGCCGCCTGCCGAACCCGAAACGGTGGACCTGGAAATCATCGAACGGGATGTCCGCGCGCCGGCGCTCGACGCGCCCGGCGCGGGCGGCGGCACCGGCGTGCTACGCGACCAGTCGGCCTGCCCGTTCCGCGCGTTCGCCGCCCGTCGCCTTGGCGCAGCGCATCCGCAACCACCCCGCCCCGGACTGGACGCCGCGGCGCGCGGCAGCCTGATCCACCGGGCGCTGGAGTTGTTCTGGGACCGGCTGGACGGACGCGCCGACCTGCTGGCCCTGGGCGAGACCGACCTGGAAGCACGGACCCGCTCGGCGGCCGAATCGGCGATCGACGAATTCATCCGCCCCTATCGCCATCGGCTCGGCGCCGGTGCGCGAGTGCTGGAACAGCGCTGCACCGCGCGCGCGCTGGCGCGCTGGCTGGCGATCGAGCGCCGGCGCGGCGACTTTCGCGTGATCGATCGGGAACTCGCCGTCGAGATGCAGTTCGGACCGCTGCGGTTGACCGGCAAGATCGACCGCATCGACGAAACCGCGGCCGGCACCGTGCTGCTCGACTACAAGACCGGCCGGGCTGGCAAGAGCGGCTGGACGCCCGATCCACGGATGACCGATCCGCAGCTGCCGGCTTATGCGCTGGCGCTGGACTCGCCGCCGGCCGGCCTGGCGTTCGCGCGGCTGGCGCCGGACGCGATGGCGTTCGACGGTCTGGCCGAAACCGATCCGGAAATGCCCGGTGTCGCCGTGCTGTCGCAGGCAAAGCGCGGGTGGAAGGATTTCGACGACTGGGCGGCGTTGCTGGGCGCCTGGCGCCGCCGGCTCGAAGCGCTGGCCGGTGGATTCGTCGATGGCCGCGCCGAGGTCGACCCGCGCGATCTCCAGGTTTGCCGGAACTGCGGTCTGCACGCGCTGTGCCGGATCGACGAACGCCAGCCGGTCGGGCGCTGGCTGGAGGACGGCGAATGAGCGATACCCGCCAACGCCGCGCCGCGGTCGAGCCCCGGCGATCGGTCATCGTCCAGGCGCCGGCTGGCTCGGGCAAGACCAGCCTGCTGGTCGAGCGCTTCATCGCGTTGCTCGGGGTCGTCGACGAGCCCGAGGAAGTCCTGGCCATCACCTTCACGCGCAAGGCCGCGGCCGAAATGCGTGAACGCGTGCTGGCGCTGCTGGAACCCGCCGCGATGTCGGACAAGGCGCACGAACAAGCGGCGCTGGACAAGGCCCGCGCGATCCGGGCGCGCGTCGAGCAGTGGAACCTGGCGGCCAATCCGCAGCGCCTGATGATTCGGACCATCGACAGCTTCAGCCACTACCTGGCGCGCACGATGCCGGTGGCCAGCCGCCTCGGCCCGGTGCCGGCGCCGGCCGACAACACCACCGCGCTGTATCGACGCGCGGCGCGCCGGGTACTCGAGGCGATCGACAACGACGAGCGTTCCGAAGACCTGGCGCGGCTGCTGATGTGGCGCGACCACCGCACGCGCGACATCGAGGACCTGCTGGTCTCGCTGCTGGCCAGGCGCGAGCAGTGGCTGCGTGCGCTGGGCGTGACCGGGACGCCGGAGCGCCAAAGCCTGGAAGCCGTGCTCGCCGCGCTTGTCGTCGATCGCCTCGAGGCCGCCCGGGCCGCGCTGGACGACGCCCTGGCCCAAGCCGGCTGCACGCCCGAAACACTGGTCGGGCTGGCCCGTTTCGCCGCCGACACGCTGGCCGCCGAAGGTCGCGAATCGCCGCTGGCCGGATGGGCTGGAGGCGACCGCCTGCCCGAAGCGGTGCCGGAGCAGCTGCCGCGCTGGCGGGCGCTGGCAGAGCTGCTGCTGACGAAGGCCGGGGCAGCGCGCAAATCGGTTTCGATCGCGACCGGATTTCCGCCAAAGTCCGGAGAAAAGGCCGGCATGGAGCAGCTGCTCACCTTGCTGGCCGGCGATGAAGCGCTGGCCGAGACGCTGCATCGGGCCCGCAATCTGCCGGCACCGCGCTACGGTGAAGACGAATGGCGCGTGCTCGAAGCGCTGGTGCGCATCCTCGAGCGCGCCGCCGCCGAGCTCCAGCTGGTATTCGCCGAAACCGGCCAGACCGATTTCACCGGGCTTTCGGCGGCCGCGCTGCAAGGACTCGGCGACGAGGAATCCGGTTTCACCGACCTCGGGCTGTACCTCGACCGCCGCATCCGGCACGTGCTGGTCGACGAGTACCAGGACACCAACTGGGCGCAGTTCCATCTGCTCGAGAAGCTCACCCACGGCTGGGAACGCGGCGACGGTCGCACGCTGTTCGTCGTCGGCGACCCGATGCAGTCGATCTACCGCTTTCGCGAAGCCGAGGTCGGGCTGTTCATCCGGACCCGCGACGAGGGACTGTCGGGCCTGGCGCTGGAGCCGCTGGCGCTGAGCCGCAACTTCCGCGCCCGCGCCGAACTGGTCGACTGGGTCAACGCCATACTCGGACCCGCGTTTCCGGCCGACGAGAACATCGCCGCCGGCGCGGTGCGCTACGCGCCGTGCGAAGCCGGTCGGGGGCGCGGTGGATGCGTCGATCTCATCGCCCGGTCCGATTCGATCGCCGAAGCCGACGCGCTGGCCGAGACGATTGCCGACGCGCTGGCCGATCATCGCGACGACCCGGACTGGCGCGCGGCGATCATCGTGCGCGCGCGCAGCCACCTGACCGACCTGCTGCCGGCGCTGAAGGCACGCGGTGTGCCGTCGCGCGCGGTCAAGCTCGACCCGCTGCTGTCGCGACCCGTCGTGCTGGACCTGCTGGCGATCACGCGCGCGATCCTGCTGCCGGCTGATCGCGCCGCGCTGCTGGCCGTGTTGCGCTCGCCGGTCGCCGGGCTGACGCTGGACGAGCTCGCGCGACTTGCCGGCGACGGCAAGGACCCGGCCGCGCCGGGCGCGCTGGAGCGACTCGGCAACGACGGCCGGGCGCGCGCCGAACGGGTGTTCGCGGCGCTGGCCGATGCACGCAGCGCGGCCGGCCGCCGTTCGCTGCGCGCACGCGTCGAGGGCGCCTGGCACCGGCTCGGCGGCCCGCACTGCCTGAGCGCGCCGGAGACGGGACTGCGCGACGCCGAGCGTCTGCTCACGACGCTGGCCGAAGCCGAGGATCAGGGTCTGATCGACGATCTCAACGATCTCGACGAACTGCTCGCCGGCGAGTACACCGAGGGCGATCCGAAGACCGGTGACGTGCGCCTGGAGATCCTGACCATGCACGGCGCCAAGGGACTGGAGTGGGACCTGGTCGCGATTCCGGGCCTGGACCGGGGCACGCGCGGACCCGACCGCGACCTGCTCTACTGGCTGCCGTTCACGCCAAAGGAAGGCGGCGAGCAGGTGCTGCTGGCGCCGCTGCGCGCCGCCGAGCAGTCCGAAAACCCGCCGCTGATCGAACTCATCCGCGACGAACAGAAGCGCCGCGACGCCTACGAGCACCAGCGCCTGCTCTACGTCGCAGCCACCCGGGCCCGGGAGCGGCTGGTGCTGAGCGCCGCGCTGGACCCGGAAAGGCCGGAACCGGCGCGCGGCAGCCTGCTGGAGATCCTGTGGCCGCAGGCGGCGGGCGCGTTTCGCGAATCGCTGCAGCACGCCGAATCGCTGTCGGGCGCATTCGTCGATAAAGCCACGGCGCCGGACCCGGCCTTGCGGCGGATCCCGTCCGGCTGGCACCCACCGATCGGCGAACGCCTGGCCTGGTCGCCGAAGCTGCCGCCGCGCGAGCACGAGATCGAAATCGAGTTCAACTGGGCCGGGGCCCAGGCGCGACGCACCGGCACCGTCATCCACCGGATGCTCGAACGCGTCGGCCGGATCGGCATCGAGCGGTTCGATGATGACGAGCGCGAGCAGCTGACCCGGCGCATTCCGACGCTGCTGCAGGCGCTGGGCACCGGCGCCGACCAGCTCGATCGCGCCGTCGCCGTGGTCCGCGATGCGTTCGACCGCACGCTGGACAGCGAAACCGGTCGCTGGATCCTGAGCGGCGAACACGACGCGGCCGCCTGTGAACTGCCGCTGACCGGCATCGTCGACGGCGAACTGGTCAACGCGGTCATCGACCGGACCTTCGTCGATGCCCACGGCACGCGCTGGATCATCGACTACAAGTCCGGCCACCATGAAGGCGGCGACCTTGAGGGCTTCCTGGCCGAGGAGGTCGCGCGCTACGAAACCCAGCTCGGGCGCTATCGCCACTTGTTCGAAACAATGGGCGAAACCGGGATCCGGACCGCGCTGTACCTGCCGCGCCATGGCGAGCTGCGCGAGGTGGATACGGCATAGAGACTGCGCGGCGCGGCACAGCCTCCTTGATTTCCCGTCCAAACGGCGACCCGGCCTGGCACTGCAGGTTCGGCCGGCGCGATACCGTTCGGTTTCATGATCCAGGTCGGGTCGCGCGCTGGGCGCCGGTTGTACATTGGCAGGGTCTCGAACCGTTGCACGGAGATGCCGACATGAAACTGGGATTCCTCGGAAGCATTCTGATCGCGGCCGTGTTGGGCCTGCAAGGCTGCGCGACCACCGGGCCGCGCGAGCAGAGCGGCATGTTGATCGGCGGCACGCTGGGCGCGCTGGTCGGTGCGACCACCAGCTACTCGCGCCGCCGCGACTGGTACCACGGCGGCGATGGCTACAGTACCGCGGCAATCGTCATCGGCGCGCTGGCCGGCGCCGCGATCGGCGGCGCGATCGGACGGCACATGGACGAAATGGATCGCCAGTACGCCGGCTATGCGCTGGAAAACGTGCGCACCGGCGTGCCCTCGACCTGGCGCAATCCCGACACCGGCTACGAATACGAGATCACACCGACCGAAACCTACGAAACGCAGGCCGGGCCGTGCCGCGAATACGTGCTCGAAGCGATGATCGGCGGCCGCCAGGAAATGATCTACGGCACCGCCTGCCGCCAGCCCGACGGCAGCTGGAAGATGCAGGTCGACTGAACCGAAATCCGCTACGCTGGTTGCCTTGATCAGCGAAGGGTGGAACCAGTGGACGAATTCCTGCAGGCCGCGGTCGACGAAGCGCTGCGCGGACGCGACGAAGGCGGCATCCCGATCGGATCGGTGCTGGTCCACCGCGGCCGCATCATCGGACGCGGCCACAACCGTCGAATCCAGCAGGGCAGCGTGGTACTGCACGGCGAGATGGACGCGCTGGAGAACGCCGGGCGGCAAGCGGCGCGCGTCTATCGCGAGTCCACGCTGTACACGACGCTGTCGCCGTGCCCGATGTGCAGTGGCGCGATCCTGCTCTACGGCATTCCGCGCGTCGTCATCGGCGACAACCGCTCGTTCATGGGCGAGGAATCGCTGCTGGCCGAGCGCGGCGTCGAGGTCGTACACGCCGAAAGCGCCGAGTGCCGCAGACTCATGCAGGACTTCGTTCGCGCCCATCCCGATGCATGGGCCGAGGATATCGGCGAATGATCCGGATCCCGGCAGCGACGACGCCTCCTGAATCCTGCGGACGGGTGACATCATGCGCCAGCATATCAGCGTGATTGTGGTAGCTTGTCGAGCGCGCCGGGCGCTCTTGCGGCGTCAGCGCGGATAACCTGATGAGCTTCGAAATCTATCTTGAGTGCGTCGACCGGGAACAGGGTCATTCCCGTCGCTTCGACGTGCTGCATTTCCCCGCACGCATCGGCCGCTATCCGGATTGCGAAGTGCATCTGGAAAGCAGGAGAATCTCTCGCCGGCACGCCGAACTGCGGCGCGACGAGCGCGGCGACCTGGAAATTCGCGACCTCGACAGCACCAACGGAACCTACGTCAACGGCGAGCAAATTGCCGAACCGACGCTGCTGTTCGACGGCGACGTGCTCCACATCGGGGACCGCGAATTTCGCGTCGTCCAGAAGCGCACGGCCGGCGCATCCAGCGGCAGGTCGAAGACGCAGATCGGCATCGGCACGCTGCCCAACCGGTTCCCGGTGACCGTGCGCGAGTTCAACGAATTGCTGGAACGCGACCTGGTGACCGCCTATCGCCAGGCCATCGTCGATCACGAAGGCCGGATCGTGGCCTGCGAGTTGCTGGGGCGCGGGGTCCATCCGTCCCTGGCCGGCGCGCCCGGGCCGCTGTTTCAGCTGGCCCGAACGCTGGGGCGCGAGATCGCACTCAGCGAGCTGATGCGCCGGCACGCGTTTGCGCTGGCCGAATCCGATGAGCACGAAGGCCCCTGGTTCTTCAATATCCATCCACACGAAATGCGCGATCCGGAACGCCTGCTCACCGGACTGCGCGATCTGCGCCGGTGCCACCCCGCGCTGGCGCTGGTTCTGGAAGTCCACGAAACCGCGGTCACCGACAAGACCAGCGTCGCCTCGCTGCGCCGCGAGCTGCGGGCAATGGAGATCGCGCTGGCCTACGACGATTTCGGTGCCGGCCAGGCGCGCCTGCAGGAACTCATCGAGGTGCCGCCCGACTACCTCAAGTTCGACATCAGCCTGATTCGCGGCATCACCGAAGCGGGCTCGGCCCGGCGGCGAATGCTGGAGTCGCTGAACGGGATGATCCGCGATCTCGGCATTCCCACGCTCGCCGAGGGCATCGAGGACGCCCGTACGGCGGAAATCTGTCGCGAGATCGGCATCGATCTGCTGCAGGGATATTACTGCGGCCGACCCGAACCGCTCGAGTAGCCCGGCGGTCGGGGTCCGGCGAACCGGCCGGCTCTACCAACCGCGCGTGCCCGGGCCGCCCTTGAACGGGCCTCGTACCCAGCGCGTGACCCAGCCGCCGTAGAAATCGCCGTCCTGCGGCTGCACCTGCTCGCCGGCGACGTAGCAGGCATCCACCCTGCGCGCGTAGAACGAAACGCAGTCCCGGATCGCCTCGTCGATCGGTTCGGGATACGCCCAGCACGCATCGTCGATCCGTCCGCCATCGCTTCGGAGATGCCAGTAGCGCGCCCGGCCCTTCCATTCGCAGAAGGTCTTCGATGAACTGGCTTCGAGCCGGTCGAAGTCGACGTCTTCAGGCGGAAAGTAGAAACACGGCGGATGCGAGGTCTCGAGCGCGCGCACGCCGCGACGCGTCTCGGCCAGCGTGCGGCCGTCGTGCACAACCTTGAGCGGCCAGTCGATACGCTCGATCCGGGGCGGCCTCGGATAGTCCCAGACGGACTCGCTGACGGGAATCGGGGTCTTGTATTGCATGGCGATACGATATCCAGCCGAGCGTCACGCGCCGATGAAGGCGCGCCGGGACACCCGGCCGCCGATCCGCCGCAAGCCGGCTCACGCGCGCAGCGGGTGTTGCCGCGGCAGCGCGTCGAGATCGCCGCGATCCAGCGGCCCCACGGCACGGGTTTCGTCGAACCAGATGTACTCGTCGAATTGCTGCGCCAGCATCGCATCGAAGTAGTGGCTGACGCGCTCGGTTTCGGGACGATAGATGACGCCGATGGCCCGTTCGAGGTGTTTGCGCGCCAGGTCGTGTTGCAGCGCATCGGAGAGCCGGTCGCGCAGCCCCAGCATGAAGCGCTGGACCGGCACCTGATGAAACAGCTGCTCCCAGCTCCCCTCCATCCCCGGCCGGACCGACATGACCTGCATCGGGCCGTCCCAGCTGGATGCAGCGGCCACGGTGCCGTGGTCGGTTCCGAAGCCGAGCAGAAAGGCCCCCGGGCCCCAGTGATCGCGCGCCAGCTGGCCGATGTTGATTTCGCCGCGCATGCCCATCTCGGTCGAAGACGCATCGCCGATATGGCTGTTGTGGGCCCAGACCACCGCCCGGGTGTCGTCTCCGCGGTGCGCCATGACCGAGCGCAGGGTGTCGAACATGTGCCGATCGCGCAGGTTCCAGGATTCGCGCGATCCGTAGTACATGGTCCGGTAGTACTGCTCGGCGCTGCGCACGACGCGCGCGTTCTGCTCGGTGTCGAACACGGCTTCGCCGTCCAGCGTCCGGTAGCGCAATCGGTTCTGCAGCAGGTCCATCAGCATTGCGACGACCTGCTGCTCGCAGTCCTCGCGCTCCCCGGCGACCGTGGCACGTCCGTAGACGGCCGGCTCGCGCTCCCAGGGCGAGAAGCAGGCATAGCGCTGCCGCGCCCGCTCGGCGGCAGCCGGATCGATCCGTTCGAGATAGCCCAGCACGCTCCGGATCGAATGGTAGAGGCTGTAGAGATCGAGCCCGTGCAGGCTCACCCGGCGCTGCGGGTCGTCCATCCGGTGGTTGTGCCGATGGACCCAGTCGACGAATGCCAGCATCTCGCGATTGCGCCACATCCAGACCGGAAACCGGGAGAACGCCGGCTCGTCCAGATCGGGACCGCGCCAGCCGCGCACGTAGCGATCCAGCATCGCGGTATCGGGCCAGTCGCCCTCGATCGCCACGAGGTCGAAACCGCGCTGTTCGATCAACTCGCGGGTGATCCGGGCACGCATGCGATAGAACTCCGACGTGCCGTGACTGGCCTCGCCGATCAGCACCACTCGCGCATCGCCGATGCGGTCGAGCAACGGCCCGAGCGCGGCAGATTCGATCTGATCGAACGGCTCGCAGGCATCCTCGATCCGTTGCGCGACCCGCCGGCGGCGGATCGACGGCGTCTGCGCGGGCCGCCGCATTGGCCGCTCCGGCGCGCCGGCGCGCCAGCCTTCGGCACCCACCAGGGGCACGAACTGGACCCGGCCCAGCGAATCTTCGGCGTATTCGTGCGCTTCGAGCTTGCGGATGCGCAGCAGCTCCTGGCTGTGGGTACGGTCGCCGACCGGGATCACCAGGCGCCCACCGACGGCAAGCTGATCGAGCAGCGTCGGCGGCACATCGGGTCCGCCGGCCGACACCAGGATCGCATCGAACGGCGCGTGCGCCGACCAGCCGCGCGTGCCGTCGCCGCAGCGCAGCTCGACGTTGGCGTAGCCGAGAGCCGACATTCGAGCGCGCGCCAGGTCGGCCAGCCGCTCGTGATACTCGATGGCGAAGACCCGGCGCGCGATCCGGCTGAGCACCGCGGTCGCGTAGCCCGAACCGGCGCCGACTTCCAGCACGCGATCGTCGCCCTCGAGTTCCAGTGCCTCGATCATCAGCGCGACGATGAAGGGCTGAGAAATCGTCTGGCTTTCCTCGATGGGCAGCGGCCCGTCCCGGTAGCTCAACTCGCGGTAATTCTCGAGCACGAAGCGCTCCCGGGGCACGCTGCCCATCGCCTCGAGGACGCGCTCATCGCCGATGCCGCGACGGCGCAGTTGCGTTTCGACCATGTGCTGGCGTTGTTGGCTGAAATCGTTCATGACATGAACCCATCGTCTCGCGATTCGGATTGAACGGCCGCGGCGGCACCCAGATAGCCGTCCGGCGCAAGCGACGTCGCCAGCATGACCTCGTTGATGTCGCGGTTCGCCAGCCAGACCGGCAGGCGCCGGTTGCCGGCATGCAACCAGGTGCGTTCCAGGGAGTCGGCCAGCGTCTGGACCGGAGTCAGCGATCGCAGCGCTCGACGCACGCTCCAGCGGACCACGGCCTCACGCTGGCGATCGGCCGACGGAACCGGTCCCAGCCGCGCGGCGGCGCGCACTCCGATCACGAGGCCCAGCTCGCGGAATGCAAGCCGCTCGGACGGCGACGCATTCACCGGCGGTTCGCGAATGACGCGGTCGAGACCGCGGGCCGCGTCCGCGATCAGCCGGGTCACCCTGTCGACAGCCGAATCGCCGTCGGCCCGCCACAGGCGCCAGGCATCGGTGAGCAGTCCGCCGGCGCCGAGCAGGTCGTCGGTACTCCAGCTGCAGCGAAGCGCGAGCTCGCGATACACGGCGGCCTGGCGCGCCAGCGCGGACCGGTCCGCCGCCGCGGCCAGCGGTGCGGCGGCCAGCTCGCGCGCGGTGATCCATCCGTCCAAGGCGTCGTGCTGGCCCATCGACGCAACCAGCGGACGGTCCAGGTCGACGCTCATCTTCCAGACCATGCGCCGCGCGCGGCCATCGCTGCCGCGCACCACGAAGGCCGAAAACGCGACTTCGGACAGCGCCACTGCCCAGCGGTGATATTCCGTGCACCCGGTGACTTCGGCGGCTCGACCCAGCGCATGCATCCAGCGCGTCAGGTAGTGGAAGTACTGGCCGTCGCGACGCCACTCCAGGCGCTCGTCGAACGGCTCGTCCCGGGCGCGCTCGGGTAACGGCTTGCCGATGCGCAGGCCGCCGCGAGTGGGAGTCTGCAGGAACGTCGCCTCGTCGATCCCGCCCAGGCGCTTGGTTTCCGACCGACGCTCGGCCCGGGCACCAAGGATGTCGTGCACTTGATCGATGAGCGCCTCGGCCAGCTCGATCCCCGAGAATGCCCCGATCCGGTCGATCTCCAGAAGATTGCAGACCGCGAACGCGTCGGTCCAGAGATAGCGTGTCGGCTCTTCAGGACCGACAAGCCCGGTGCGCTCGACGAAGGCGCGCATCAGATCCACGGCCAGGTCGTGACGGTTCATCAAAGACCTCCCGGCGCCTGCAGCCGCTCCGACCCTCGAAATCCGTCGGGTTTCAAAGGCGGACCCGGAACCGACGCCCGATTCGATCTCCAGCCTGAACCAAATCCATTCGGACGTCATGATCTGGATCACGCCGAGTCGGCCCGGTCCGCGCACTGCCGTGGCCCGGCCGATCGATTTGGCTTCGAGCCGCGCCCGCTTGGCCGGGCGGGCGATAATCCGGCATGAGCTTCCGATTCGAAACCCGCAGGCTGATCATCCGCCCGTGGCGCGCCGCAGACCGCGCGGGACTGGAGCGCATGACCGCGGATGCGGAGATGATGCGATTCATCACCGGGCGGGCCTGGTCGTCCGAACAAGTCGATGAACTGCTGGAGCGCCAGCAACGGCATCTCGCCGCCTACGGCGTGTGCTTCGGAGCCGTCGAGCTCGCCGAATCGGGCGAAATCGCCGGACTGGTCGGCATGCAGCCGCTGGACAGCGGGGAGTTCGAGATCGGCTGGTGGATCTGGAGGGCGTATTGGGGGCGCGGCCTGGCCGTCGAAGCGGCCCGACCGTTCATCGAGCACGCAGGGGCAATGGACCTGAAGCGCTTGTGGGCCGTCATCTACCCACCCAACGCGGCGTCGATCCGGGTCGCGATAAAGCTCGGGATGCACTACATGGGCCGCGTTCCGGCTCGCGAAACCATTTCGACCCGAGGGGACGATCCGGTCGCGCTGTACCGGCTCGACCTCACCGACTGAATCGGTCGGTCGTCGAGCCGTTCGCGCCGGCTCCGATCGGCGCGACTGCGCAGATTCGCGATCGCCCACCGGAATCCGCTATCCTAGGTGCCCGCCATACGCAGGGGTACGGCAGTTGAAGACCCTCTATCGTGCTGATTTCGAACGCGATTCCTGCGGCTTCGGGCTGATTGCTCGACTCGACGGTCGCAGCGACCACGCCACCGTGGCCGACGCAGTCCGTGCCCTGGAGCGACTCACGCATCGCGGCGCCGTGGCGCCGGACGGCAAGACCGGCGACGGCTGCGGACTGCTGGTCGGGATGCCGCGCGCGTTTCTGCGCGCGGCCGGCGCGGCGCAAGGCATTCATCCCGGCGAGCGATTCGCCGTCGGGTCGGTGTTTCTGGCCCGGCACGAGGTCGAGGCCCGAACCCAGCGCGAGCGCATCGCAGCCGAACTCGAGCGTGCGGGTCTGGGCGTCGACGGCTGGCGCCCGGTGCCGGTGGATGAATCCGCGCTGGGCGAAAAAGCCCGGAAGCGAATGCCGCAGATCGAGCAGGTATTCGTCTCGGCACCCGACGAACTCGACGAAGGCGCGTTCGAACAGCGCCTCTACCTGGCGCGGCGGCGCACCGAGGCGGCCAGCGACGACTCGCTCTACATCGCCAGCCTGTCGTCGCGAACGCTTTCCTACAAGGGCATGGTCATGCCCGAGCACCTGGTCGCGTTCTACCCGGACCTCGCCGACCCGCGGCTGAAGAGCCCGATGGCGCTGTTCCACCAGCGCTTTTCGACCAATACGCTGCCGGACTGGCACCTGGCGCAGCCGTTCCGGATGCTGGCGCACAACGGCGAGATCAACACCATCCGCGGCAACCGCAACTGGACCCGGGCGCGGCGGGCGTTGCTGTCGTCGCCGGCGTTGCCCGAGTTGGCCGAACTGGACCCGCCGATCTCGATGACCGGGTCCGACTCATCGTCGCTGGACAACATGCTGGAACTGCTTGTCATCGGCGGCATGCCGCTGCCGCAGGCGCTCAGGCTGCTGGTGCCGCCGGCCTGGCAGACCGACGAAAACCTGGACGCCGACCTCAGGGCCTTCCACGAATTCTTCGCTTTTCACCAGGAGGGCTGGGACGGTCCGGCCGGACTTGTGATGACCGACGGTCGGTGGGTGGTCTGCGGCCTGGACCGCAACGGGCTCAGGCCCGCCCGCTGGACCCTGACCGAGGACCGGCGCCTGATCGTGGCGTCCGAGACCGGCGTCGTCGATGTGCCGGTAGAGCAGGTCAAGGCGCGCGGCCGGCTCGGACCGGGCGAGTTGCTGGCGGCTGATCTTTCCGACGGCAGCCTGCATTCCGGGAGTGAGATCGACGACCAGCTCAAGACGCTGCACCCGTGGCAGGACTGGCTCAAGCAGGGCGTGCGCTACCTCGACTCCGAACTGGTCGACGTGCACATGGCCGCCGAGCCGTTCGACGACGACACGCTGGCGACTTACCAGAAGATGTTCAACCTGTCGCGCGAAGAGCGCCGCGAGGTCATACGCGTGCTGGCCGAGACACAGTCCGAGGCCATCGGCTCGATGGGCGACGATACGCCCATGCCGGTGTTGTCGACGCGCATCCGGTCGCTTTACGACTGCTGCCGGCAGCAGTTCGCCCAGGTCACCAACCCGCCCATCGACTCCTTGCGCGAACGCATCGTGATGTCGCTGGAGACCGGGCTGGGCCGCAAGGGCAACGTGTTCGAGGTCGGCCCGGAACTGGCCGAGCGCGTGGTGCTGAATTCCCCGGTGCTGTCGCAGCGCAAGCTCAGGCAGCTGGTCAACACGCCCCAGTTCGGGCTCGATTCGGTGCTGCTCGACCTCAACTACCCGGAAGAACGGTCGCTTCCGGATGCGCTGGACGACCTGTGCCGCCGCGCCTCCGAAGCGGTGGACCAGGGCAAGCAGCTGCTGATCATTTCCGACCGCTACCTCGAGAGCGGCAAGCTGCCGGTGCACGCGCTACTGGCCACCGGCGCGATTCATCATCATCTGCTCGAATCCGGCCAGCGGCCGCTGTGCAACCTGATCGTCGAGACCGGCACGGCGCGCGATCCGCATCACTTCGCCTGCCTGATCGGCTTCGGCGCCACCGCCGTCTACCCCTACCTGGTCTACCAGACGCTGCACGCCATGGCCGAGTCCGGTGAAATCGAGCGCGCCCGCGACCAGGCGCTGGAACTGGGACGCGCGTATCGACGCGGCATCCGCAAGGGCCTTTTCAAGATCCTGTCGAAGATGGGCATCTCGACCATCGGCAGCTACCGCGGCGCGCAGCTGTTCGAACTGGTCGGCCTGGCCGACGAGGTCGTGGGCAAGTGCTTCGCGGGCGCGGTCAGCCGCATCCAGGGCGCGGATTTCGACGATCTCTGGTCCGACCAGAAATCGCTCGCCCGCTGGGCCTGGAACCGCCAGGTGCCGATCGAGCACGGCGGTCTGTACAGATACGTCAACGGCGGCGAATTCCACGCCTGGAACCCGGACGTCACCACGGCGCTGCGCAATGCCGCCCAGTCCGGCGAATGGGCCGATTATCAGCGCTACGCGCGCCTGGTGAACGAACGAGAGCCCGCAATGTTCCGCGATCTCCTTCGATTGAGATCTGATCATGCACCGATCTCCGTCGAAGATGTAGAGCCGGCCGAGGCTATCGTGAAGCGCTTCGATTCGGCCGGCATGAGCCTGGGCGCGCTTTCGCCCGAAGCTCACGAGGCGCTGGCGATCGCGATGAACCGGCTGGGCGCGCGCTCCAATTCCGGCGAAGGCGGCGAGGATCCGGCCCGATACGGCACCGAGAGATCGTCGAAGATCAAGCAGGTCGCGTCGGGGCGCTTCGGCGTCACGCCGGATTACCTGGTCAACGCCGAGGTCATCCAGATCAAGATCGCCCAGGGGGCCAAACCCGGCGAAGGCGGTCAGCTGCCCGGCCACAAGGTCGACAAGCTGATCGCCCGGCTTCGATTCGCAACGCCCGGCGTCGGCCTTATTTCACCGCCGCCGCACCACGACATCTACTCGATAGAGGACCTCGCGCAGCTGATCTACGATCTCAAGCAGGTCAATCCCGAGGCGCTGGTATCGGTAAAACTGGTCTCGGAACCGGGCATCGGCACCATTGCCGCCGGGGTGGTCAAGGCCTACGCCGACCTGATCACGGTATCGGGCTACGACGGCGGGACCGGCGCCAGCCCGCTGACGTCGGTCAAGTACGCCGGCGGTCCCTGGGAACTGGGGCTGAGCGAGGTCAGGCAGGTCTTGATGCAGAACGATCTGAGGCGTCATGTGCGCATACAGGCCGACGGCGGGCTGAAGACCGGCCTGGACGTGGTCAAGGCCGCAATACTGGGCGCCGAGAGCTTCGGCTTCGGCACCGCGCCGATGATCGCGCTGGGCTGCAAGTACCTGCGCATCTGTCACCTGAACAACTGCGCAACCGGCGTGGCGACCCAGAACCAGACGCTGCGCAGGGAGCATTTCATCGGTCTGCCGGAAATGGTGGTTCATTACTTCCTGGGCGTTGCCGAAGAGGTTCGCGAGCTTCTGGCCTCGCTCGGCCTGGAGCGCCTGGATCAACTGATCGGCCGTACCGACTATCTCGAGCGCGCCCCGGGGCTGACCCGGCGACAGGATCAACTCGACCTTTCGCCGCTGCTCACCGACGTCGCGGCGACACCGGACGCACCGCGAGCCTGCGAAGTCGAGCGCAACCCGCCGCACGACCGCGGACGGCTGGCCCGGGCGATCCAGGCGGCGACCGACGACGCGGTCGCGTCGGGCCGGGGCGGGCGGTTCGAATTCGGCATACGCAATCACGATCGCGCCATCGGCGCCCGGCTTTCGGGACAGATCGCCCGAATCCACGGTCGCGGCGGTCTGCCGGGCGAGCCGTTGACACTCAAGCTCAGCGGCACCGCCGGCCAGAGCCTCGGTGCGTTCAATGCCGCAGGCCTGCAGATCGAACTCACCGGAGAGGCGAACGACTACGTCGGCAAGGGCATGGCCGGCGGTCGCATCGTGCTGCGCCCGCCCTACGGCATGGGCTGCAAGGCCAGCGAGACGCCGATCATGGGCAACACCTGCCTGTACGGCGCCACCGGCGGCGAGCTGTTCGCCGCCGGCACCGCCGGCGAGCGTTTCATGGTGCGCGCCTCCGGCGTCAGCGCGGTGGTCGAGGGCGCCGGCGATCACGCCTGCGAGTACATGACCGGCGGCGTCGCGCTGTTCCTCGGCCGCACCGGCATCAACTTCGGCGCCGGGATGACCGGCGGCTTCGCCTACGTGCTCGATCTGGATCGCGGTTTCGTCGATCGTTACAACCACGAGCTGATCGATATCCACCACGTGCGGGCCGAGACGATGGAGAACCACGTCCATCACCTCCGGGGATTGATCGAGCGCCACGTCGAACTGACCGGCAGCCGATGGGGCTCCGAGCTACTCGACAACTTCCGCCGCATGTTGCCGAAATTCTGGCTGGTCAAGCCCAAGGCGGCCGAGCTGGACGAGCTGATTTCCCAGTTGAGCGAGGCGGCTTGAATGAACTCCACGATCTCGATTCGCCTTCGCCGCCGGCCGGACCGGCAGATGCGAGGAGCTTCCGGCGCGACAACCGCAGCCGGAACCGCTCATGCCGCGGCGGCGCCCGCACGATCGGCCGCGGCAGCCTCAACGCGCTCGACGAAGCGGACGGAGAAGCGCCTATCGAACGCGGGAATGCACCCGTCGCCCCTGATTGGAGGACCGATCTGAGATGAAGCAATACTCCAACCTGCACTTCATCGAAACGCCGCGAAAGGACCCCACCGAAGTCCCGGTGGCGATCCGCGTGCGCGACTGGAACGAGATCTACGGTCAGTACGAAGCCGAAGGGGCGGCCGACCAGTCGGCGCGCTGCATCAACTGCGGCAACCCGTACTGCGAGTGGGAATGCCCGGTGCACAACTTCATTCCCGACTGGCTGAGACTGGTCAGGCAGGGCCGCTTGTTCGAGGCCGCGGAACTGTCGCACCAAACCAATTCGCTGCCCGAGATCTGCGGCCGAATCTGTCCGCAGGACCGATTGTGCGAAGGCGCCTGCACGCTCAACGACGGCCTGGGCGCGGTCACCATCGGCTCGATCGAGAAATACATCACCGACGAAGCCGTCCGGCAGGGCTGGCGCCCCGACCTGTCCGGCGTGCGACCCACCGGCAGGCGCGTCGCCATCGTCGGCGCCGGACCGGCGGGACTGGCGTGCGCGGACGTGCTGGCCCGCCACGGCATCGAATCCGAGGTTTTCGACCGCAATGCACGCATCGGCGGGCTGCTGACCTGGGGCATTCCGCCGTTCAAGCTCGAAAAGCACGTCGTCGAGACGCGCCGGGAGATCCTCGAGGGCATGGGCGTGCGCTTCCGCCTCGGCGTCGAGATCGGTCGCGACGTCGAATTCGAGCGACTGCTCGAGGAGTTCGACACGGTATTCGTGGGAATCGGCGCCTACCGCTACGTCAAGGGCCGCTTTCCGGGCGAGGAACTGCCCGGCGTGGTCGAATCGCTGCCGTTCCTGATCGGCAACGTGCACCGGGTGCTCGGCACCCACGATCCGCGCTTTCCCTACCTCGACGTCGAAGGAAAGCGCGTCGTCGTGCTGGGCGGGGGAGACACGGCGATGGACTGCGTGCGCACGTCGATCCGCCAGGGCGCGTTTTCGGTGACCTGCGCCTACCGGCGCGATGAAGCCAACATGCCGGGCAGCCGACGCGAGGTCAAGAACGCCCGCGACGAGGGCGTGGAGTTCCTGTTCAACCGCCAGCCCTTCGCGATCGTCGGCGACACCGGAGCCGAAGCGGTGCGACTGGTGGAGACGCGACTCGGTGATCCGGACGAAAACGGTCGCCGCCGGCCCGAGCCGGTCGAGGGAAGCGAGGAAACGCTGCCGGCCGATATCGTCATCGTCGCTTTCGGCTTCCGCCCGGACCCGCCCGAATGGCTGTCGGCCCACGGTGTCGAAATGCTGGAAGACGGGCGCATCCGGGTCGACTCGGGCGACTTCGCGCACCGCACGACGAATCCGAAGGTCTTCGCCGGCGGCGACATCGTACGCGGCGCCGACCTGGTCGTCACCGCCGTGTTCGAAGGGCGCGAAGCGGCCAAATCCATCGCCCGGCAGCTCGGCGTCGAAGTCGCCGACCCGGTCGAAATGATGGCGGCGGGGTGAAAGCGGCGGGGTTCGGGGTCCGACCACCGACTACCGTCCACCGAAAGACCCTGCGCCCGCTTCGACGCACGCACTGCCGGCCATGGGATGAATACTGCGGTCACCGACCTCGATAGTGATCGATACGATCGTCGGCGGCTCCGGGATTCTCGAACTGGATCTCGACGGTAAAGATCAGGCGCCAGTCGGCCCTGCGCTTGCCGGTGCGTTCATCGATCGGCCAGGCGTGCTCGGGCTGTAGTTCGAAGAACAGCCAGTCGCGCAGGAACGCGCGACGGAAGCGGAAGTTGACGAACACTTCCTCGGCTTCCAGGTCCGGCGACGTGTAGCCGAAGGCGCCGAGCTCGCTGCGGATCGCGGTCTTCCGGTCGAGCTGCCGGAAGCCGACCAGGCCGGTGCGCCAGTCGATACCGTCGGAAGCCTCCGAAACCGTGCCGCGCCCGGTCAGACGCACCAGCGTGAGCCGGTTCGGCAGCCACTCCCAGTCGGCCCGCGAGCTGGTGCCGAACCCGTCGTCGCGCTCCCAGAACACCGTCTGGGTCCAGCGCGCAAGCGTCGAATCGGTGAGCTCGCGCACGTGCCGGAAGCGGCCGCGCGCGCGCGGATTGAGGCCGCCGCTGTTGACCTTGACCGTCGCGTCGGCGTCCAACTGGGTACGGCCCAGCTCGGAGAACAGGAAACGCAGCCCCAACCGGGTCTGCTCGTCGTCTTCGCCGCGACCGATATCGTTATCGAAAACACCGTCGCCTTCGATCGACTCGTCGCGGCTGATCAGCAGCCGGACCCGATCGGACAGGCGCGGCAGCGAAATGTTGGCGGATAGCCGGATTTCATGACCGAAACTCTCCGACTCATCCCAGATCATCGAATTGCGAACCCGGAAGAAACTGCCGATCGGCGTCTCCTCGTAGGCCCGCTGGCTGCCGAAGAAACCGTCGAACCAGGCCGCCGGCTCGCACAGCTTGCGGCTGACATAGGAGTGCGTTCGATCCAGCCAGCTCTCGGGACGACCCTGGGGATCGCGGCACGACATTTCCACGACGCGCTCGGCCTGCTCGGCGCCGGGCTTCGGCTCGTCGGGCGTCTTCGGCTCCTGGGCCGACACGCCGGATCCGACCAGAAGGGCCGCGCTCAGAATCCAGCCGACGGGGAAGCCGGTTGATCGGGGGATGGCTGCGGTCCGTCGCGACATCGTGCAATAGTAGCAAGCCGCCGCATCAATACCGATGGAATTCGTGCCCGTCGGTTCATTCCGGCGATTGCGAGTACCATGGCGGACATGCGATTTGCCCGGTTGCTCATCCATGCTTGAATCCGGCGATCCTGCAGCGTCGGCGCAGGAACATCCGTTCGATCGTCTGCGTCCGGAACGCGTGCTGGAAGCAGCCGAAGCGGCGGGGTTGGAGACCGACGGTCGCCTGCTGGCCCTCAACAGCTACGAAAACCGCGTCTGGCAGATCGGCCTGGAAGCGCGCGAGCCGGTCATCGCCAAGTTCTACCGCCCGGGGCGATGGAGCGATGAATCGATCCTCGAAGAACACGCGTTTACCGCGGAGTTGAAGCAATCCGGCTTGTCCGTCGTCGCGCCGATCGCGTTCGGCGGCCGGACCCTGCACGAGCATGCCGGATTCCGCTACGCACTGTTCCCGCGAAGAGGCGGGCACGCGCCGGAGCCGGCGCACCAGGAAACGCTGCGCGCGATCGGCCGGGCGCTGGGGCGGCTGCATGCGGTTGGTCGGGCCGGCAGGTTCCGGCACCGTGGCGAAATCTCGATCGACCGGCTGGGACGCGCGCAGAGGGACTGGCTGCTGGAGCACGACTGGCTGCCGCCCCACCTCGAGACACCGTTTCGGACACTGACCGGCGACTTGCTGGATCACTGCGAGTCCGCCTGGCAGCGCACCGGCGAGCCGACCGCCATCCGGCTGCACGGCGACTGCCACCCCGGCAACATCCTGTGGCGCGACGGGCCGCACTTCGTCGACCTCGACGACTGCCGCACCGGGCCGGCGGTACAGGACCTGTGGATGCTGATTTCCGGCGAACGCACCGAACGCGAACAGCAGTGGGGCTGGCTTCTGGATGAATACGCGATGTTCAGCGACTTCGACCCGCGCGAGCTCCATCTCGTCGAAGCACTGCGCGCGCTGCGCATGATCCACTACCAGGCATGGCTGGCCCAACGCTGGGACGACCCCGCGTTCCCGGCCGCATTCCCGTGGTTCGACGATGACCGCCACTGGGAAAACGTCATCGGCCAGCTGCGCGAACAGCTTTCGGAACTGCAGGAACCGCCGGTGCAGTGGCATCGGTAGTGGTTCGTTGGTTTGTTGGTTCGTTGGTTCGTTGGTTCGTTGATTCGTTGTTCGCTGCGACGACGGCTGAGCGTTCGGTCGCGGAACCGAAAGACTTTTGATTATGTGGCTGGGCGCACCGTTGTCAACACACCCAGGAAACGAACAACGAACTCACCAACCAACGAACAACGAGTCCGGCAACTAACGGCTTGCTTCCTGCTCCCGCTCGAACTGCTGCGCGTCGTAAACCGCGATCGCGGTCATGTTGACGACCCGCCGCACCGTGGCCGACGGCGTCAGCACGTGGGCCGGCCTGCCCACGCCCATCAGGATCGGGCCGACGCTGACGCCCTTGCCGATGATGCGCGTCATGCCGAACGCGATATGCGCGGCATCCTGGTCGGGCATGATGAACAGGTTGGCCTGGCCGGAGAGTTTCGAATTCGGAAACACGCGCTCTCGAATGCCCGGAATGAGCGCCGCATCGGCGCGCATCTCGCCCTCGACCTCCAGCTCCGGCGCGCGTTCCCGGACCAGTTTCAGCACCTTGCGCATCTTCGAGGCCATCTCGTTGAAATGGCTGCCGAAGGATGAATGCGACAGCAGCGCGATCTTGGGCTGGATACCGAACATCCGGACCTTGTCGGCGGCCATGATGGTCAGTTCCGCGAGCTGCTCCGCGGTCGGGTCGGGATTGACGTGCGTATCGCAGACGAAGTACGTGCCCTCGTCGTTGGTCATTGCCGAGAGCGCACCCATGGTGGTGCAACCTTGACGCCGACCGAGCACTTCGGTCACGTAGGTCAGCTTCTTGTGGTAGCGGCCGACGACGCCGCAGATCAGCGCATCGGCTTCGCCACGGTAGACCATGATGGCCGCGATCACCGTGTTGCGCGTTCTGACGATGGCCTTGGCCGAATCCGGCGTCACGCCGCGGCGCTCGGTGATCCGGTGAAAGGTCGTCCAGTAGTCCTTGAAGCGCGGATCCGACTCCGGATTGACCAGCTCGAAGTGTTCCCCCGGACGAATCCGCAAACCGGCGCGCTCGATGCGCATGTCCACCACCGATGGGCGACCGACCAGGATCGGATAGGCCAGGCCGTCGTCGACGATGTTCTGGACCGCACGCAGAACGGTTTCTTCCTCGCCCTCGGCGAACACCACGCGCCGGGGATCGTGCCTTGCGGCTTCGAAGACCGGTTTCATCAACAGCCCGGTGCGAAACACGTATTGCTCGAGGCGCTCGCGGTAGGCTTCGAGGTCGTCCAGCGGGCGAGACGCCACGCCGGAGTCGATCGCCGCCTTTGCGACCGCGGGCGCGAGCTGCGTCAGCAACCGCGGATCGAACGGCTGGGGAATGAGGTAATCCGGACCGAAGCGCGTCTCGGCATCGCCGTAGGCCTTTGCCGCGACATCGGAAGACTCCATTCGCGCCAGTTCCGCGATCGCGTGCACGCAGGCCATCTTCATCTCGTCGTTGATCGTGCTGGCGCCGACATCCAGCGCACCGCGGAAGATGTAGGGAAAGCAGAGCACATTGTTGACCTGATTCGGAAAATCCGAGCGACCGGTCGCGATCAACGCGTCGGGACGCGCTTCGCGGGCCACGTCCGGCATGATCTCCGGCACGGGATTGGCCAGCGCCAGGATGATCGGCTTCCGGGCCATGCGCTTGACCATCTCCGGCTTGAGCACGCCAGGCGCGGAAACGCCGAGGAAGATGTCGGCCTTGTCGATCACCTCGTCGAGCGTGCGTGCGCGCGTGTCGACTGCATAGTCCGCCTTGCGCCCTTCCATGTCGGACTCCCGGCCCTTGTAGACCACCCCTTCGCGATCGCACACGACGATGTTCTCCTTTTTCAGGCCCATCGTCACGAGCAGATCCAGGCACGCCATGCCCGCGGCGCCGGCGCCGGAAGCCACCAGGCGGCAGCGCTCCAGCTTCTTTCGAACCAGTTGCAGCGCGTTGACCACCGCGGCCGCGGTGATGATCGCGGTCCCGTGCTGGTCGTCGTGGAACACCGGAATGTCCATGCGCTCCTTGAGCGCCTGCTCGACGTGGAAGCACTCCGGCGCCTTGATGTCTTCGAGGTTGATGCCGCCGAAGGTCGGCTCGAGACTGGCGATGATTTCGATCAGGCGGTCGGGATCGGACTCGTCGATCTCGACGTCGAACACGTCGATATCGGCAAACTTCTTGAACAGCACCGCCTTGCCTTCCATCACCGGCTTGGCCGCCAGCGGGCCGATGTTGCCGAGACCGAGCACCGCCGAACCGTTCGAGATCACCGCCACCAGGTTGCCCCTGGAGGTGTAATCGCGCGCGGTCAGGGGATTCTCGGCGATGGCGCGACTGGCCGCCGCCACGCCGGGCGAATAGGCCAGCGCCAGGTCCTTCTGCGTGGTCAGGGCCTTGGTCGGCGTGATCGTGATCTTGCCCGGCGTCGGGTAGCGGTGATACTCCAGCGCCTGGTCGTCGAATTTATCGGACATGCGATGCCTTGATCTCGATTGGTGGTTCGCAGGGACGGTGGAATCGCCGATCGGCGGAAGACGCCGTCGACACCGGATTTCCGGATTTCACGACACGGCTTTCGGCAGGCACGTTCGGCGTCGTGCCCGCCGAAAACCGGTCACTGCAATCTCGAAAACGATCAGCCTTCGAGATCGTCGCTCCATTCACCCTTCGCCGCCAGGCCGTTCATGCGCGCCCGGTGCAGCAGGATCTTCTGCGCCTCGGCCACGTTGCCCTTCGGATCCTGTGCCCATTTGTGCAGGCACGCCGCCTGCAGCGCCCGGCCGTAACTAAACGACAGCGGCCAGGGCAGATCGCCGAGCTTGTTCATCGCGTCGAGGTGCGCGGTCGCTTCCACATCGCCCTGACCGCCGGACAGGAACACGATGCCGGCGACCGCGGCCGGCACCGAGTTGAGCAGGCAGTCGACCGTCGACTCGGCGACATCCTCGGCCCCGGCCCGGTCATCGGCCGCATCACCCGAGATCACCATCGACGCCTTCAGCACCGTACCTTCGAGCAGCACGTTGTGCTCGTAGAGCTGCGCGAACAGCGACTTCAGCGTCGCTTCGGTGACGTCGAAGCTGGTATCGAGGTCGTGCGTTCCATTCATCAGCACCTCGGGCTCGACGATCGGCACCAGACCGGCTTCCTGGCACAGCGCGGCGTAGCGCGCCAGCGCGTGCGTGTTCGACTCGATGCAGGTCCGCGAAGGGATGTCGTCGCCGATCGTGATCACCGCACGCCACTTGCAGAATCGCGCGCCCAGTTCGACGTATTCGGCCAGCCGCTCACGCAGGCCATCCAGTCCCTCGGTCACCTTCTCGCCCTCGAAGCCGGCGAGTGCCTTGGCGCCCTTGTCGACCTTGATCCCGGGCAGCACGCCGGCTTCGTTCATGACGTCCACCAGGCGCTTGCCGTCGGCGGTCGACTGGCGGAGGGTTTCGTCGAACAGGATGGCACCCGAAATATGCTCGCCGATCCCGTCGGCCGTGAGCATCATCGCGCGGTAATCGCGCCGATGCTCCTCGGTGTTTTCGACTCCCACCGAATCGAAGCGCTTCTTGATCGTTCCCATCGATTCATCGATGGCCAGAATGCCGCGCCCGGGCGCCACCATGGCCTGCGCGGTTGTCACGAGTTTTTCCAGGTTTTCGCTCACTTCGACTCCTCCCGATACGGTCATGGACCCCCGCGCACGCAGGCCGGCGCGATTCACCCGTTATTGTAATGGATTGGCGCATCCGGTCCGCCGGACCTGCGGCCATGACGATCAGCGCATGTCGAATTGCCGCTGCGGGCCGTTTTCGACCGACTCGCCTGCACTGACGATCTTCATCGTGTTGGTTCCGCCCTCGATTCCCTGCTCGTCGCCGAGCGTGAGAATGACGCGGCTGCCCGGCGCAACCAGCCCGGCATCGACCACCCGCTCCAGCGCATGTTGCGCGGCATCGGCGGGATCGACGTCGTCGCCGGCGAAGAACAGCGGACGGACGTGCTGGAACAGGCGCATCCGGCGCAGGCTGGCACGGTTCGGCGACAGCGCGATGATCGGCACCGGCGAACGAACCCGCGAAAGCCACTGCGCGGTCGAGCCGGACTCGGTCAACGCGACAATGGCCTGTACCGGAAGGTTATTGGCGGTGATCATTGCGGCCATCGCGATGGCCTGGTCGGTCCGCTCGGGTTTGATGTTGAGCCGACGCTGCGGGATATGCGCCTGGACATGGCGCTCGGCGCCCTCGCAGATCCGCGCCATGGCCTCGATCACGCGCGCCGGATGGCGGCCTACGGCGGTCTCGGCCGACAACATGACCGCATCGGTTCCGTCGATGACCGCGTTGGCGACATCCAGCACCTCGGCGCGCGTGGGAATCGGACTTTCGACCATCGACTGCATCATCTGCGTGGCCGTGATCACCGGGCGGTTGAGCTCCAGCGACTTGGCGATGATGCGTTTTTGCAGCCCGGGCAGTTCGGCCTCGCCGATCTCCACGCCCAGGTCGCCGCGCGCGACCAGCACCGCATCGGACGCCTCGACCACGGAATCGAGATTCTCAATCGCCTCGGTCCGCTCGATCTTGGCGACCAGGTAGGCCTCGCCACCGGCGCGCCGAAGCAGCTTGCGCGCGCGCTCGATGTCCTCGGCCGATCGCGGAAACGAAACGGCCAGGTAGTCGACCTGCCATTCGGCCGCCAGCCGGATGTCGCCTTCGTCGGCCTCGGAGATCCCGGGCAGCGACAATCCGCCGCCGCGCAGGTTGAGTCCCTTGCGATCGGACAGGCGGCCGCTGGTCAGCACCGTGCACACGATGCGCGGACCTTCGACGCGCTCGACCCGCATGGCCATCAAGCCGTCGTCGAGAAGCAGTTCCGAACCCGGCTCGACGTCGCCGGGCAGCCCGAGATAGGCCACGCCCACCGCGCGCTCGTCGCCGGGCGGCGCCCGGTCTTCGGCGATCAACGTGAAGCGCTGGCCAGCGTCGAGCTGAACCGAGCCGTCGCGAAACCGGTCGATGCGGATCTTCGGACCCGAAAGGTCGGCCAGTACCGCGACATCGGTATCGAGTTCGCGGGCGACCGCCCGGACGCGGCGGATCCGCCCGGAGTGCGTTGCTTCGTTCCCGTGGGAGAAGTTGACCCGGACCACGTCGCAACCTGCGCGGATCAGCGCCTCGAGCACTTCGGGCTCATCGGTCGCCGGTCCCAGCGTGGCCACGATCTTGGTTCTTCGTCTCATGCCGACGAGTCTAGTGCACCTCGCCTTTCGGTTTGTGCCCTTCAAGGCCTCACCGAGTCGCCGGCAGGCGCGAACATCGGTCCATGCGGCGTACTGCGCGCGTCGCAGCGCCGGGATGTCGTCCCGTATGCGCTGCCGGGTGCCGATCCGCCGCGGGGCCTCGATCGGTCTCGGCTCTTTCTGGCACTGCAAAGATGTCCTATCCTTCAGCATCCCTCCAGCGCGCCATTCTCATGGGTGAACGGCCCGACGACCGAACCGAGCATCAACGCCGACCCGACCGCACCCTCGTCGACGAAGACGCGCTGAGCGGCATCGGCCCGTATCGCTTCATCGAGCCGCTGGGTCGGGGCGGCATGGGATCGGTGTGGCTGGCCGAGCAGCTCGAACCGGTCCGACGCAAGGTCGCCGTCAAGCTCATCCACGATTCGAAGCTGACGTCGCTGGATCGAGCGCTGTTCGAAGTCGAGCGCCAGACCCTGGCCCGGATGTCGCATCCTTACGTGGCGCAGGTCTACGATGCCGGCAAGACCGAGCAAGGTCGTCCCTGGTTCGCGATGGAGTGGGTGGCCGGCGAACCGATCAGCGACTATTGCGCCGAGGGCGCGCTATCCCTGCGCGATCGCGTGCGAGTGTTCGTGCGCGTCTGTCTCGGCGTGCACCACGCGCACCAGCGCGGCATCATTCACCGCGACCTGAAACCGGCCAACGTGCTGGTCCGCCGGATCGACGGCGAGCATATTCCCAAGATCATCGATTTCGGTGTCGCGACCCGCCTCGTCGGCGACGGCGATCAACGCCGGGCAACCAGCACCGACCGCGTCGGCACGCGCGCCTACATGAGCCCGGAGCAGCACGACGGCGACGCCGGCCGCCTGGACACGCGCAGCGACATCTATGCACTCGGCGTGATGCTGTTCGAACTGCTCAGCGGCGAGCGCCCGCCGGATACGTCGGACAGCGGCACGCTGCACACCTTTCACGCGGCGCTGGGGCGACGATCCGCCCGCGCCGCCCGCGCCGGCGCGACCGACGCGCGGCCTTTCGCCGCCGCCGCATCGCTGGACCGCGAGCTGCGCTGCATCCTGGCAAAAGCGCTGGCGCCCGAACGCGACGGCCGTTACGCCTCGGCCGACGAGTTCGCGCGCGACCTCCAGCGCTGGCTGGCCGGCGAAACCGTCGCCGCGGTACCGCCGAGCCGAAGTTATCGATGGCGCAAGTTCCTCGCGCGCCATCGCCTGGCGATCAGCGCCGGCGCAATTGCATCGGTCGCAGTGGTGGCCGGCCTGGTGCTGGCCGTCTGGGGCCTGTTGCAGGCTCAGGCCGAACGCGATCGGGCGCAGGCAGCGGCACTCCGCGCCGAACAGACCGCGGCATTCGTCTCCGGCATTCTGGGTTCGATCGATCCGGTCTTCGCCAGCGGCGAAGACACGACGCTGCTGCGGCGCGCGCTCGACGAAGCTTCGCAGCGAGCCACCGAAGAGCTCGGCAACCAACCCGGGATCCTTGCTGAAATCTCGCTGACCATCGGCAACGCCTACATGGGCATCGGCGAGGACTCGAAGGCCGAGGGCTACCTCGAACGCGCCGCCGAGCTCAGCGCAACCCGGCCCGGTCAGGAACGGCTGACCCTGCGGGCGCGTAATCAGCACGCCGAACTGCAGGGCCGGCTGGGGCGTGCCGATGAAGGGCTGGCACAAAGCACGGCGCTGCTGGCGAGCGCGCCCGGCGTACTGGAACCGACCGATCCGGTG
The DNA here is from genome assembly GCA_964415285.1 of uncultured Halomonas sp. Taxonomy (GTDB): domain Bacteria; phylum Pseudomonadota; class Gammaproteobacteria; order Xanthomonadales; family Wenzhouxiangellaceae. The sequence continues at coordinate 41,071 of CAYPZP010000002.1, forward strand.
CGGCTTCAGATCCAGTCGGTCCATGCCTACCTGCTGCAGCAGGTCGGTCGCATCGACGATGCCGAGCGGGCCATCCGGCCGGTCATCGGGGTCACCGCCTCGCTGGACGATCCCGAGGTGTTCGAGATTCGTCTCGACGCGCTTCGGATGCTGGCGCAGATGCACTCCAACCGCGGCGAACTCGACGCGGCACTGGCCGCTTACGGCGATGCGCTCGACGCCTTGGGCGATGGCGAAGACCCGGTCGCCAGGCTGCACCGCGGCCTGACCCTGAACGACATGGCCGTGGTTCGACTGCGCCAGCAGCGCTATGCCGAAGCCGAGCCGCTTCTGCGCGAGGCGCTGGCGCTGCACGAAGCGCTCTACGGCAGAGATCATCCGATGACGCGATCGGTGATCAGCAACCTCGGCGGCAGCCTCCGGCAGCAGGGACGGCCGGCCGACGCGCTGCCGTTCTACCGCAAAGCGCACTCCGGCTTTCTCGATCAGTACGGGATTCGCCATCCGCGCACGCTGATCGCGCAATACAACCTCGGCAATTGTTATCGGGACCTGGACCAGCCCATGCGCGCCGTGGAACTCCAGCGCGAGGCGCTGGCCGTGGCGCTCGATCTGATGCCGGACGACGAATTCGTGCTCGGCAACTTGCATCTGGGGCTGGGCCGCAGCGAGCTCCGGGCGAACAATGCCGCCGAAGCCCGGCGATTGCTGGCCATCGCCGAGGAACGGCTGAGCAACGCCGCCGGGGAAGACCACTATCGAACCATCGAGGCGCGAGAATTCCTGGCTCTCGCGCGCCGCGCCGAGGCGGTCGAATGAAGCCCGGTTCGACCGCTTCGGCGGTCGCTGCGTATACTCACGGGAATCTCGACCACGACCCGACCCGCTGACGAAATGGAGAACGACACCGATCGCGACTGCACCATGGACCTGGAAACGCGCTCCGGCAACCCCGCCGCGGCGGACGGGGACAACGATGCCTGTCTGGTGGTCATCAGCGGCGAGCATCTGGGCGCGCGGATCGTTCCCGATCGAGAAGGGGCCGTGATCGGACGCGACGTGGATTGCGATTTCCGGATTCCCGAGCGCTCGGTATCGCGCAGGCACTGTCGCATCGCGCTGGAGCAGGGCTGCTATTGGCTCGAGGACCTGGGTTCCACCAACGGCACATTCGTCAACAACCAGGCGATCCAGCACGTACCCTTGCGCGACGGCGACCACCTGCGCATCAGCGACACCACGCTGAAGTTCATCGCGGCGGGCAACATCGAAGCCCATTACCATTCCGAGCTGCACGAAAGCACCATCCGCGATCCGCTGACCGGCCTGTTCAACCGACGACACGCGGTGGCGGTACTGCAGAGCGAGACCGGCCGGGCGGCCCAGCAGCCCGACTACCGCTTCAGCCTGATCCTGTTCGATATCGACTACTTCAAACCGATCAACGATCGCCACGGCCATCTGGCCGGCGACCGCGTGCTGAAACAACTCAGCGCTGTGGCGCAGGAGCGGGTTCGGAGCGGAGACACGCTGGCGCGGGTTGGCGGCGAGGAGTTTGCGCTGATCCTGCCGGGCACCGGCAGCCGGAACGCGATCCAGGTCGCCAATGCCGTGTGCGAGCGCGTAGCGGCCGAGCGCTTCGACATCGGCAACGATAGCGTCTCGATCACGCTGTCCGGCGGCGTCGCCGAGTGGCAGGCCGACATGGGCGGTCTCGACGACCTGCTCCAGGCGGCCGATCGCAACCTGTATCGCGCCAAGGACACCGGTCGCAACCAGGTCGTCGCAAGCTGACGCCCCGCTCACTTCGCCGTCCTGCCGATCCATCGAAAAAGCCCGGCGACCTTGCGGCCGCCGGGCTTGATGCTTCTTCGCCGGTTTCAGCGAAGAATCAGTCGAAGGCCGAATCCCAGTTGCGGGGGTTGCCGTTCTCGTCGACCACCAGCGCGGTCGTCCCTTCGGGCAGCACCTGCAAGGTCTTCAGAAACTCGATGATCGAGTTTCGACCGTAGTCGTCCAGCGCGGACCAGCCTTCATAGGCATCCATCGCATCGCCGCGATGCGCTTCGATGGCCTGGCGCATGGTCGTGAACAGCCCGTGGTGGAAATACGGCGGCTCGTTCGCGGCGCCCCACAGCTTCTTGGTGATGAAACTGCAGTTGCCTTCGTGAAATTCCGCCGAATCAGCCGGGAAATGCATATTCAGCGCTTCACAGTTCGGGTCGTCGGGTCCGCTAGTGATGTTGTGCACCTTCAGGTCGGTAAACGCAGGCACCCAGACCGTGTTGGTGCCCGGGTCCGCCGAAAGACGCGGCTGGTCAAGGCGCGGATCGTTCAGATCCATCGAGAAGGTCGGATACTCGCCGGCCTGAAGATTACCAGGCGGATTGAACGGGTTCGGCTCTGTGTAGACCCAGCCGTCGTTGGTCAGCGGCAGCGCCGGCGTATGGCAGTCGGCACATCCGATATCGACGAACAATTGCTCGCCGTTGGCGACGGCGTCTTCAATCGCCGGATGACGCGGAATGACGCGCCCCGGCACGCTCAGTTGCGCCTGCCATGCGGAGACCGCTGTCATGTCGGCAATGCTCAGGTTGTTATCGAAGCCGTCACCGTCGATATCGCCTTCGCCAAAGCGCTCGATCGACTGGATGCCGTGGTGATGGTTCATCGCGCCGTTGGTGAATTCGCGCAACGACACCACGGCCGATGCCTGGTGGAACGGACGGATGATTAGATTCGGCGGCGAATCGGGTCCGCCGGACTGCAAGCTCGGCGGGACCAGGCCCTCGACGCCCGACACGTCCCAACTGCCGTCGGCAGAGCGCGCCAGGGTTCCGTAGGAAACGCCCTTACTGATCAAATCCACCGACTCACCCGGGGCCAACGCATCGCGCTGGGCCTGAAGGTCGGCGGTGACTTGGCGAGCAAGCATCTCAAGATAGCCCGAACCGAACATGCCCGGGGTGGCACGTGAATTCGCAATCCCCTGCAGCGTGACCGGATCGCCGTTCTCGTCGAAAGCGCCACGCGTCGGAATCTCCTCGCCCACGGCGAGTACGCCGAACGTTGCGAAATCAAAACGCTGGCCGAGTACGAACACGTTGGCTACGAAGTCACCGCCACCGCCGGAGCGCGGCAAATTGTGGCAGGCGCCGCAGGATCCGGCATCCGGGGCCGAAACCCGGTTCATGTTGAACGGAAACTCCAGCGGACGATCGGAATCGACCAGCGGCGCCCCATTACCCTTGAGTTCAGGCCTTCCGCCGCCCTCCTGGACCGTCCAGACCGCGTCGAACAACTGACCTCCCTGACGCATCAGTTCCCCAAGCGGCAGGTCGAATTCCTCGCCGTTCTGAAGCCGCTTCTGCATCGCGACTTCCTGTCCGATGACCGGGTCGGGCTGGGGCTCGCAGTCCACTTCGACCCCGAGCAGGGCCAGCAGAATGCAGTCAACCTGGGATTGCTGGGCCGACAGCGGTCCGGCGCCCAGCAGCAACATCGCGGCCACAAGCAATCCGGCCAGGGACCCCGCGGTGCCGGCTTGCGCCGGCCGGGTACACGAATCCTTCTTACCCGTCGCCGGGTATGGGTGAATTTCCGTCATTTTTTGCTCCTCCAGGAAAAAAAGGCGGTGCACCAATCGCACCGAATCCGCGGCAGCCATGTGTCGGCTGATTGTTTTTTTGACATCGGTCCGGACTGCCGCTGTCTTCACAGTCTATTCACACCCGCCCGAAGTCGCAAGAACGCCCGTTCCACCCGAACCGACAGCCTGAATTTGCGCGCGAATCCGCGTGAATCGTGACCCAGGTCATGATCGGCACCACCCACCGCGTGCGATTCTCAAGGGCGTTTCCTTCACGCTCGGGTATCTGATCATGGGAGGTCGCTCGATAAACTGCGCACGATTCTTCACCACGCTGGCCCTGGGCGCCTCGGTGGCGCTGGCCGGCCATGCCCAGGACACGATCGAGTTCGGACCGGGCGTCAACGTCTCGGATACCCCCGACAGCACCGCGCGCACCGATTACCGCATCGTCGTGGACCCCGGGACGCTGGAGAAGGTGCACGTGGTGTCGTATGCCGAAGGACCCAACGGCGAGCGCGACGTCTTCGTTCGCTATTCCGCCGACCAGACCGAGACCTGGTCGACCGCCGTCAACGTCTCCAACACCGCCGGCAACCTGAACGTGCTCGACGAGCCCGGCAACTCGAAGCGACCGGCGATTGCGGCCTCCGACGGCCGCGTGTTGATTTCATGGGTCGATACCTACTGCCCCGGCGGCAACCAGGGAACCTACACCAACGAGGACGGTATCGAAACCGCGTTCGGCTGCATCTACACCGCCCGCTCCACCGATGCCGGCCGCACCTGGGCGGCGGCGGAGCAACTCACCGACGGCTCGCGCGACGCGATCAATCCCTACCCGGCCGGTAGCCCGGACGGCTTTGCCGTGGCCTGGCAGGAAGATCCCGAAGGCGTCCCCGGTTCCGGCCAGGAAGGGGCATCGGGCGCCAGCGGCTCACCCGGAACGGACATCCACTACAGCGCGCTTGCGGCGGCCGGTTTCGATGCGTCGATCGCATTTCCCGCCGACACCACGGTCAGCGACAACAGCGGCACCCAGAGCGGCGACCCGGCCGCGACGCGATCGAACCTGCAGCTGGCCGGTGCCACGGCGATGCTCGGCTACGAGGAAAAGAAGGACGGCGCGCAGGGCAAGAACGTGGTCCTGCACCGTTTCGGTTTCCTGTCTCCGCCGTCGCTGTCGCCCGGCGATGTCGTCAACGACACCGCAGAGAACGCGCGGCGCGTCCGGATCGTGGCGCAAGCGATCGGGCGCACCGGCGCTTCGGACACGCGCGCGCTGATCATCTGGCGCCAGGGCATCGGCACACAGGGCGCTCCGGCCGACCTGATGATGCGGCGTGCCGTGGGCGGCTACGGATTCGCCGAACTCCAGCCGGCGATCAATCTCAGCGCCGCCACGCTCGACACCCCGACCCACGCCAACCCCGACGACAGTATCCGCGGCCACCGCGCGATCCTGGACGGCGACCGCGCGGCGGTGGTGTTCATCTACACGCCGAGCGAGGCACTGCGCGCGCTGCAGCTGGTCAACTACAACACCACCACCCGCCAGTCGCGCAACGGCGGTGTGACCTGGAGCGCCCCGCGCAACGTCTCCCACGTCGAGGACACCACGATCACGGCGTTCGCCCCGCGCATCATCGGCACGCCGCCGACGATTCCCAGCGGCGATCCGCTCGACGCACGCGATCGGGATGCGTATTTCGTCGGTTGGGACACGCGCACCAACACCGTCGAGCCCCACGAGGCCGAACGGCTGGACGCGTGGACGGCCGTTACCGGAAATTTCGGCCTGGATTTTTCCGACCCGATCGCGATCGCCGACAGTGCCGCGGGTGAATACTCGGTGGTACTGCAGACCGTTCCGTCGGGTCGAGTGCTGTGCGCCGTCTGGCGACAGCGCGATGACGCGACGCGTCCGGACGCGTGGATTCGCTGCGGCCCGAAATCTCCGCTACCGGTTGTCGTTCCGGTGGACTCCTGGCCGGCCTTGGTCGTGTTGATGCTGCTGATGCTGGCTGCAGCCGCCTGGTTCCGGCCACGCGACTGAGCCTCTCAGAACAACGCCAGGCCCATCAGGCCGAGCGAAGCGAAAAAGCCGACCCCCCAGGTCAAGCTGCGCAGCAGGTGCAGATCGGCCCAGTAGCAGGCCGCATAGGCGATCCGGGCCACGATGAACACCACCGCCAGCGAAGTCACCGCCGGCGCATCGCCGATCGCCCACAGCGCGGCGAGCAGGCCGGCGGCAAAGATCGGAAAGGCCTCGATGGTGTTGTGGTGCGCGGCCAGCGCGCGGGCGCCGAAGCCGGTCAGGCGCGCCTGCTGGGCCCGCGGGTTGCGGTTATCGTACCGACCGCCGCCTTCCCGCGCCTGCGCCAAGGCGACCGGCGCCTTGGTCAAGAGCACCAGCAGCGCGGCGAGCATCAAGCAGAGAATCGGGATGGACATGGTTGCAGGACCCGGATAGGAAAAACCCCGACAATCTACCCGATCGCCGGGGTGCGCGGCGTGCCCGCGTGCCGACTTTCGTCGAGCCGCTCAGCTTGCCAGGAACGCTGTCACAGGGCGCCGAAGGCTGTAGGGCGCGACCTCGGCGCGGCCGATCCGGAGCATCAGCATCGGTTCGGCCGGGGCAACGCCCAGCCAGCGCCGGAATTCCGGACGGATCGGGCCGACCTCGATCGGCTGGTTGATGAACGCGTGCTTCAGCCCGCGGGCCGTCGCCGTCAACGCCAGGCGCTGATAGATTCGTCCGGCCTCCACCCAGCCCGGCAGCGCGTCGTCGTCGGCCGTGATCACGGCAATCGCCGACGAACTGCGAATCTCGGCGGCGTCCTTGTTCGATTGCGCGTCGGCCCGCAACCACAGTCCGGACAGCGACTCGCCCAGCCACTGCGGCAGGTCGGGGCGGCCCATCACCAGAGAGGCCAGGCCATCGCGGTGTTTCAAAGCCGTGTGAACGCTGAACCGAACCCAGTGCGCCAGCTCACGCCGGAAATCCGGATCGCCGAGCTGCGCGGCGTTTCCGCGGCGAACGAAGTCGACGACGGCTTCCAGCACTGAATCGCCCTCCAGCAAGACCGTGCGCACGCCCGCGCCCTTGCCGGCAGCATCCAGCGCCTCGCGGTCGGCGTCGTCCAGGGACGTGGCGTCGTATCGGGTCCGCGTGCATTGGCGCTCGGCGATGGCGCGGTAGCGCTCGGTCTCGCCCAGGATCCCTGCCGGCCGGAACGTCAGGCGAATCTGCGGCACGTCGGCTTCCAGCCGCGTATCGGTCTCGTAGCCGTTGACGCCGGCGGCAATGCGGATGTTCTCGGCCATGCAGCCCAGGCTCTTGAACAAATGGGCGTCGTCGGGATCGACGACCGGGCAGCGCCGGTCGTCGTCGGGCTGGATCAGGATCGCCTCCGGCTCCGGATCGATCCGAACGCGCCACGGCTGCGTGTTGTGACTGGATGCGGCCAACGCACCGACCCGGATCCAGCGGCGCAGATCCGGCTTCCGGCCCGGGGCGGGTTCGGGCAGCGTGCGCAGCCGGCGTGCGGTTTCGACAAATTCGCTTCGATCGGACATTCGGTTTGCCCCGCTCAAAAGCGTCGTTGGCTAAGGCCGATGGTAACCCGGCGGGAAGGTCGCTCGCATCCAGCCGCAGGCGGCTTTCGGCGCGAAGGCGGCGAAATGCCGTCGCCGGCGCTGGTCGACGACGATCCCGGCTGGAATACCGACCAGCCCGGCATTCCAGCCGCGGCCCGACTCCCCGGCCGCGCAACGTGCCTGAATTCGCGCACGCGATCTGCAATGGCCGGATAGACGCACGCGCCGAATCGCAGGTAGGCTGCCGGCTGAACAACCGGATACGGGTCGACGCGAGCATGACGCTTGAATTTCGGGAAATGGCCGAGCTGGCGGCGTGGATCGAGGCACACGCCGAGCAGAAGATCTCGCTGGGCGGACTGGCCGAACGATTCGCCGCCAGCGAATCCCGCCTCCAACGCCGCTTCAGCGAAGTCATCGGGCTGAGTCCGCACGCCTACCAGCGCGCGATCCGGATCGGCCGGCTCAAGCTGGGTCTGCGTCGGGGCGACGCGGTGAGCGGCGCGATCTACGAAGCCGGATTCGGGTCGGTCAGCCGCGTCTACGAGAATGCCGACCGCGACTTCGGCATGACGCCGGCAAAATACCGCGCACGCGGTTTCGGCCTGGAGATCGACTACACCGTCTGCCGAACGCGACTCGGCCTGCTGATCATTGCAGCGACCGACCGCGGCGTGTGCCACGTTCGCTTCGGAACCTCATCGCATGAGCTTGCACAAGGCCTGGAGTCGGAGTTTCCGCACGCCTGCATCCGCGCGTCCGACGCCGGCGACGGAACCCAGCTGGCGGCCTGGCTCGCCGCACTGCAAAGCCATATCGACGCCGGCGGTCCCCGCCCGGACCTTCCACTGGCGGTGTTCGGCAGCGCGCTTCAGGTTCGAACCTGGCGATTCCTGACCAGCCTGTCCGACGGCCGTACCGTGAGCTACAGCGAGGTCGCCGACGGTGTCGAATACCCGCAGGCGGTGCGCGCCGTGGCGAGCGCCTGCGCCGCCAACGGTATCGCGGTCTTGATTCCCTGCCACCGCGTGCTGCGCAAGGACGGCAGCCTCGGCGGCTATCGCTGGGGCTTGGAGCGCAAGCGAGCGCTGCTTACCGGTCCCGCCCGGAGTTGAACGAACGACGGCCGGCGCGACGGCGCGGGGCCGATCGCGCCGGCGGGTTCGGCGCCGCGCTTCAACGCGTCTGGTCGCAGTCGTAGCCGCCGATCCGGATCAACCGCTCGAAGCGGCGCGAAACCTGGCCGAAGCCGGTGGTCGAGAAGTCGATATCGGCGTCGACCACGTTGCAATGGCGCGGTCGGATCGTCATCGTGCCCAGCAGCGTCTGCGTGACATCGTCGCGGTCGTAGCTCTGCAGCGGTTCGGTGAAGAACGCGCCGCCTTCCAGCGCCCACATGTTCACCGTCACCTCCGGCGCGCCGACCGGGAAGTCGGCATTGCCCACGACCCAGGTCGGCTCGCCGCCCAGGTAGGTGAACATCGACAGGAACAGGTAGTTGCGGTCCGGCGGCAGTTCGCCGATCTGGATCACCAGACCCTGCCGCGGCAGGCCGTCGACGATCCATTGGCCGGTGTAGCGCCCGTGCAGCGATGGTCGCTCGAACTGGGGGTCGTCGGTCAGCTCATCGTGGTCGGCGATCGTCATCGTCACGCGCTGGTCGAACGACCACTCGAGCCGGAGCACGATTTCGGCGTTGTACTTCTGCGTCGTGATCACGTCGGCGTGGGTGTCGACGATCAGCGTGGCGCCGTCGACGAAGCTCGGGACGAGCTGGTCGCTCATCTCCTGGGACGCCATGCCGCGGGGCTCGTAGTAACCGCTGCGGCCGAAGTGGAACAGCCCGGCGGCGCGTTCGAGACCGTCGTTCGGGATCAGGACCGGACGCGGATAGCGCACGCTGGCGCTGCCGTCTTCGAGCGTGAAGTTCACGGCGATCGCGGTCCGGCCCGGTTCATGGCAGCCAATGCGCCAGGCGCGCACGCGGATGACGGCGATGGCCGGGCCGTCGAATACCGTCAGTGTCTCGTCGTGGTCGACGTCCTCGGGCGGCTCGTCGAGTACCGACGGCACAACGGTCAGGCAACCGTGCGGAATCACCGATTGGTCGGTGAACAGATTCGGCAGATCGCGGTTCATGATCTGCGCGCCCGCCGGCAGCATGACCAGCGTCAGCGCGGTAATGAAAAGCAGGCGTTTCATGGCGGATACCTCTGTGGATGATGGTTCAACCCACCTGCGCGACCGCAACCGCGGAAGCGCAGGTCTGGCGGTTCAGTCGATCGCCGCCGGGTTTTCGAATCCATCGGCGAAGATCAGGTCTTCGAAGACCTCGGTGAAGTACATACCCGCCCAGCCTTCGGACTCCTCGGGATCGAGCGGATCCTCGAACAGCATCGCGGCGTTGATCGCCAGGCGGTGGTTCCGGAATCCGTCGCGCTCGATACCGACTTCGCTGACCAGGGAATCGACCGGCGCGGTCGGATCGACATCCTGCCCGATCGTTGTTCCGACCTCGGCGATGGTCCTGAGCGGAAGCTGGAACGCGAGTCCTTCGCGCAGGTAGATTCCGCTGGTGCCGTCGCGCCGCGCCTTGAAGGCGACCAGCGGCGACGGATTCGCGCCGCCGTTCAGCGCGGCGAATGCGCCCGAGCGCCAGCGCGCGAGCTCTTCGGTGTCGTCAGCATCGCCGGTGCCGGGAACGCGGCCGGAAAAGACCCAGAACAGAAAATCCTCGATGCCTTCGCGACCGGTGCGGGCCACCTGCCAGGTAGCGCCGCTGCGGACGTCGTGCACGAAGAACCCCTGGTTGACCGGAACATCGACCACCAGGCCTTGGGGATAGAGTTCGTTGCAGTAGGCCAGCAGCGCCGGATTTCCGTCCATCGGACACATCAGTGTGCGCTGGAACGTGGCCGCGCTCCAACTGCCCCAGAACGCCACCCGGTTGCCATCGCCGGTCACCGTCAGCCCTTCGCCGAAGTTCGTGAACACCGCACCGTCGGGTTCACCGGGAACCGGATCGCCGACACCCGCAATGACCTGCAGCGACGGCGTCGGTGCGATCGGCGCCCGATAGATCCCTCCCAGGTTCGGTGCATCCTCGTCGTCGAATCCGACGAAGAACACCCAGCCGTTGGCCGCGCTCGGCGGCGCCGTCGAGCCGAACGGCACATCGGTGCCGGCCGGCTGATTCGGGATGCGCGTCTCGGAATTCGCCACCATGCCGGTGAAGGGCATGGGCATCAGGTTGACGACGTTCCGGAAGTAGATGCCGGTGCGGCCCAGTTCGTCGGTCTGGTCGGTGTAGTTTCCCTTGTAGACGATCCATGGATCGGACACCGCGGGCGAACCGGGGAACTGATCGAATCGCGTGCCCAGCGTGGTTTCCGGCACCGAGTACCAGGGAAACGTCAGCGTCACGCCGTCGAGTTCGGTGACGGCGCCGAGCTGGCTCGCGCCGGTCCGGGGCGCGAAAAGCGGCGAATAGACGTAGATGCCGGCGGTACCGACGCGCGTTTCGCCTTCGTCGGTAAGATAGGTCCAGACCGGCTCGTGCTGACCGCGCGAAGCCGCCATCGAAGCGTTCGGATCGATCCGTGGCGTCGACGGGAAATCGTTGAACGAAGCCAGCCCGCCCTGACCCATCGTATTGTTGGGATCGGGCACGGCGTCGCCGCGTACGTGCAGCCGCAAGACCGGGCCGCCGAACAGGTCGGTGCGGTAGATGCCGGAGGTCACGAAGGTCCCGGTGCCGGCGCGGCTGCGCGCCCGGAAGACGACCTCTCCGGCTTCGTTCACCGAGGGCTGGTTGTAGGAAAAGAAAGTCGATCCCGGGCGTCCATCCGGCGCCTCGGTGGCATCGTTGACGATGGTGTTCCAATCGACCGGTTGAGCAAGAACGGATGCAGCGACCAACGCGATGGCCGGAATAACACCGGTCTGCGCGAAGGGCTTCATAACGGCGTATCTCATGACGCACCTCCACGAAGTTCCGTCCGGTGCACAAGCGCATCGGGCGATACGTTCATGCTAGGCGCGGCGCGCGGGGGGCATCATGATCTGCATCACGCAGCCGCCGGCAGGCTGGATCCGGATCCGGCCAGCGAGGTCAGCCGCGTCCGATCGTGCACGCCGACGGCCCCGGCAGACCGTCGAAGCGCTCGCGACTCCATTGCATCAGCAGCTCAGGTACCGGTGAATCCTCACCCACGATGGAAAGGTGGCCATGGCGGGCGAAACCGCGGTAATCGATCACCTGGCCGTCCATGCACCGTCGGCCGACGAATCCGCCCTGGACGTCCGGCAGCACGGTGGCGTCCTCGCTGCCCTGCGCGATCAGCACCGGCACGGCAATCCGGCCAGCGGGCACGTTGGCCTCGAGGCGGCGGGCGAACGAACCGGTCGGAGGCTGCACGGCAAACAGCGACGGGGCACCCAGCAGCGAAGGCACCGCAGAGACCGCGATTTCGGCACCCGCCAGGCAGCGGCCGGCCACGTCGTGGGCCAGCGCGCGGGCGAACGGCCGCACCTGGTCCTCGAAATCGACGTCCGGGTAGATGCGCGCGTAGGCCTCGATCAGCAGCGCCGACAGCAGCCGACCCATGAACGCGTCGTGCACGCCGGCCACCAGGTTGGGTAGATCGGTCGCCGGCGCGACCGCGGCCACGCCGGACAACGCCACATCCGGCGCGTACGAGGCGGCCGAGATGCCGGTCCACAGGGCCGCGTGCCCACCCTGGGAATGCCCCCAGACCACGGTTTCCGGCTCCAGCGAGAGGCCTTCGATCCGGCGCGCCGCGCGCACCGCATCGAGCACGGCGCGCGCCTCGGCCGGGCCGTCCAGATAGCGGTGCGGGCCGGGCGTGCCCAGCCCCGGGTAGTCCGGCGCGACCCAGATCCAGCCGGCCTCCACGGCCTGCTCGAACGCTGGCACATAGGCGAACGGTTCGGTCTTCAGCGACGGCGCGCAACCGTTGGCGATGCCGGTAGTGCCGTGCGCCCAGGCCACGACGGGCCCCGATTCGACGTCCCGCCGCGCCACCACCACGCCGCTGGCCGACCGGGATCGGCCGTCCGGATCCGTGGATACGTACAGGATGCGCCACGCCCTTGCGGTTTCCGGGATACCGCGCGCGAACGGTTCGATGTCCAGCAGTTGCCCCGGGCGTGCGTCGTCGGGCAATCGGGTGTTGTAGAACGGCCCCGGTTCGGGTGGCCGCGCCAGCCACCAGCCGATCGCGAAGAGCACGAAGAACGCGGCCAGGCCGCCCCAGAATCCGCGTACCCAGTGACGCCAGATTCGTTCGCCGACGGTTCTGCGGCTGTCGTTGGTCACGGCCATTGCGTCGCGCCGGAACGCCGGCGATCAGTCGAGGTAGGAGGCTTCGAACCGAGCCAGCAGTTCATCGTCTTCGTTGAACAGTTCGAGGTGCGAGCCGACGACGCGATAGCGCACCACGCGGTCCAGCGCGGCGCGGAACCGGTCGGCCTGCTCCATCCCCTGGGGGCAGGCCATCATCGTCGATGCCAGCTGCGAGAACCGCAGCCGGACGTCATCGAGCTCGTAGGAACCCGTCAACCGGTTGCAGCTGTCCGAACCGGAAACGCGACCCTCGTCGTTCAGGACCAGGTGCGGTTCGCGTGAATCCGCGATCGGGATGATGGCCTCGTCGCCGATCCGGGTCAGTTTCCAGTAGGTGCCGACCAGCTCCGCGCTGGCCAGCGGCGTACCGCAGGTTTCGCGTGGCCACACCGCGTGGAAGTCGACCGGCACGACCGTCGGAGCCGGCGTAGCGCCGTCCATCGGCACGCGCTGCACGATGCGGCCGGTGATCACGGCCAGAAGGTCCTGTCCCGGCTCGGCGACGGCATCGAGATAGGCACGCTCGAGTTCGCCATGGTCGGCTTCCATGGCGACCTTCATGCGCCGGCCGGTCAGGCATTCCATGAACATCGCGGCGTCTGCCATGTACCGGTACATGCCGCGCATCCGCAGCTCGGGCTGGAACGGATCGAACGATTCGGCCCGGTTCAGCGTGTAGTTGAGCTCCGACTCGACGGATTCGCCTTCCTGGTCCAGCAGGCGGATGCCGGCGGCTCCGTCGGATTCGAACCGCAGCGGTGCCTCACCGCCGCGGCGCAGGATCAGAACCGTGCGATCCGACGACCAGGCCCAGCGCCCGACGTCGTCGAACGTTCCGTTTTCCTCACCCCGGTACTCGGTGCGGAGGTGGTAGGTCTGGTCGGCGAAGAAGTCGATGTGGTAATCGATGCCCTCGCAATCCGCGCACGGCAGTGTGCCGGCAAACGTCGCCGGAAGCGGCGCGACCGGATTCTCCGGCACGTCGTCGGGCTGCGGCTCGAGCTGCGAATCGCGGGGCGCTTCGGCGCGGCGCAGCAGCAGCTGCATTTCGTCGGGGTTTCCCTGGGTAATCACCGGAATCGGCGTCGGCGTCTCGAACAGGAGCTGTTCACGATCCAGCAAGCGCGCGTGGACGACGTAGCGGTGCCCGGGATCGATATCGTCAAGGTTGTAGGGCACTTCGAACGCATACGGCGGCTGGCCGGCCTTGGCAACCACGATGCGCGTGATGAGCCGATCCGCCGGGTCGTCGGCAGAAGTGTCCTCGAGCGAAACTTCCAGTCGCGCACCGGGGGGCGCGGCGATCCGTTCACGGTACAGCGCCTCCCCGGTCACCGAATCGGTTTCGCCGCCGGGTGAGCAACCGGCGAGGATCAGGAAACCGGTGAACATCACGGCTGGGCCAGGTTTCATCGCATCCCTCGCGCTATCGAATCTCGGGTTCGATTTTACCTCGCCAGGCGTCGGCAAACCTGACGAAGGCTCCGGCTTCACCCGGGGTTCCCAACGTCGGTATCGCCTGCAGGGGGAATCGATTCGGGCGCTGGGCGGTTGTCGGATTCCTTGGACAAAGTCTGAGTCAAGGTCAGCATCTAGCGTCAAAGGCGGTTTCGCCACGCGGGCTGCGCCCGCTTTCTGGCGAGGTACTTTTCACGATGGTCATGACGATGGTCATCACCATCGCCATGACCATCGCCTCAAAAGTCCGGCGTTGCTTGAAGCGGAGTGTTGCGCGCCGGCTGTTCAAACTGCTCGAAAAGTCGCCTGAGATGGCTTGACAAGTCATAGACGCATCCCAACAGCGCTCTTTTCAAGCAAACGGCACGGTGGGGCGCTTTCGAAGAACGCCCGAGGCGACAGAATGCTGACCTGCCAGGGAATCGGGACTTCGGACTGCCAATTGAACAGGATGGAGCCCGGAACCCACTCCGCGCTACGGAGACTGCGTGGAGTGAAACCCCTTCACTCGAGCGCATTTCTCCGAACCATGGCACATCGGCAGGGCCCCGGCTTTGCCGAGGTATCCGGAAGCCTGTGGACCCGGCAGCCGGAACGAGCCCGGGCGCTTTCTCGGCGGGATCGACCGAGACCAAGGCCCGTGGCCGCCCGCCGCGCCGCCGAAAACCGATACCCTTTCGGCATGGACATCGACTCGAACCGGTTTCCGGCCAGCCGAATCGGCTCCCGGAGCACCGGGCTGGCCCCGTGACCCGCTGGCGCTGGGTCCTGATCCCGACGATCATGGTGCCGCTGACGCTGGTGCTGATCGTGCCGATGCTGATCGGCGCGCTGATCAAGCGGGTGATTCCGATCGCAACGGTCAACCGCGCCTGCCGCCGATTCGTCGCCTGGATCGCCGAGCGCTGGCTCGATGTGCTGGTCGGCCTCTCGCGGCGCCTCCTGGACACCCGATTCGAGGTGACCGGCGATGCGCAAACCGACCGCGACCACAGCTACGTCATCATCGGCAATCACCAGTCGTGGGTGGATGTACCGGTGCTGCTGGTTCTATTTCACGGCCGGGTTCCGTTCTTCCGTTTCTTTCTCAAGCGCGGGCTGATCTGGCTGCCGCTGCTGGGGCAGGCCTTGTGGGCGCTCGAATACCCGTTTGTCCGGTTTCCGTCGAGCGAAGTGCTCGAGCGCCATCCCGATCGCCGCGGTGAAAACCTGCGCGCGGCACGGCGCGCCTGCGAACACCTCGAAAACCGTGCAACCACGCTGGTCAACTTTCCCGAAGGCGGACTGTTCACTCGCGCGCGCCATGCGGAGCAGCGCGCGCGCTTCCGTCACCTGCTGCGCCCGCGCGCCGGCGGCACGGCGCTGGCGTTGGCGGCGCTCGGTGATCGGCTGGACGCGTTGATCGACGTCACGCTGCATTTCCCGGACGGTCCGCCGGGGCTGGGCCGGTTCATCACCAACCGGGTGCGCCGCGTGCAGGTCGACGTGCGGCGGATCGAAGTGCCCCGGGAAATGACGCGGGGCGATTACGAGAACGACGCGGAGTTCCGGCGCCGCTTCCAGGACTGGCTCAACGAAATCTGGCGCGAGAAAGATGATCGACTCGACCGAATGCGCCGAACCGCCGCCCGGCAAACGTCGCGATAACCGATGAGGCGCCGGGCGGAACGTCGGGTCGATGAGCGGCATCGCCTATCGACCCGGGCTCCCCGCCTGGGCATTCCCGGGGTGGCGCGGCGTCTGCTTCCGGCGCAGCGCGTCGCCGGTGGCCGGGTATGCACGGGTGTTCGGTTGCGTCGAGGGCAACACGACGTTCTATCGGGTACCGAACGCATCGACCGTCGCGCAGTGGCGCGAGGCGCTGGCCGGAACCGGCTTCCGGTTCTGCTTCAAGCGGCCGCGACCCGTCACGCATGATCGCCGATCCGATCGCGCGGTGCTGGCCGATTTCCTGGCCGCGATCGAACCGCGGGAAGATCATCTCGGACCGCTGCTGGTGCAGTTTCCGGCATGGGGCGGTCCCGAGAATCTGGAGCGGATCACGGCGGTGGTCGAGCAGCTCCCCGGCGATCGGCCGCGCGCGCTGGAAGTGCGCCATCCCCGGTTCTTCGGCCAGCCGGAGACGCTTGAGCCGCTGCTTCGTCGATATCGACTGGATCGGGTTGCGCTGGATGCCAGCGCGCTGCATCGCGACGACCCCGATCATCCTGAGGTGCGAAGCGCGCGTCATGCGAAACCGGATCTGCCGGTGCTCGAGGGCATGCACATCGATCTCCGCTTCGTCCGCCCGGTGCTGCACCCCTCCGGCGAAGGGAACCGCCCGGTCATGGCGCGCTGGAGCGAGAGGATTGCCGCCGAACGGGCCGCCGGGCGCGCAAGCTACATGATGATTGACTGTCCCAACAACCAGCATTGCCCGACGTTTGCCCGCGACTTCCACGAGATGCTGCGACATCGCGTCGAGCTGATGCCCATGCCGAGCTGGCCGAACGGTTGTCGCGACCGCTGAACCGACGTTCACGGCTCGCCAATGCCGGCGGCGCTACCTTTCGCGCATGCCGCCGCAGCGTCGAACACCATGAGCCGATATATCGTCACCGGCGCCAATCGCGGCCTCGGCTTCGAGATCGCCAGACACCTGGCGGCCGAGCCGGGGCACAGCGTGATTCTCGCGGTTCGCGATGTCGACCATGGCCGGCGGGCCCAGGCGCGCATCGACGGCGACACCGAAGTTGCCGAACTCGACCTCGCCTCGACGGAAAGCGTGCAGCGATTCGTTTCGGCGTACGACGAGCCGATCGCCGGGCTGGTCAACAATGCCGGCATTCAATTCAACGACGCAACGCACTGGACCGCCGAAGGACTGGAGCAGACCTTTGCAGTCAACCACCTCAACGCGCTGCGCCTGACCTACGGACTGCGCGACCGGTTGCGCGGCGGGCGCGTGATGTTCATCGGCAGCGGCACCCACCATCCGAAGCATCCCACCGCGACGCACTTCGGCTTCCGCGGCGAGCAGTTCCGCTCCATCCGCAACTGCGCCCGGGGGCTGGACACGTCGGAGCGCCCCGACCAGCTCGGAAAGGATCGCTACGCGACGACCAAGTTCCTGAACATGATCACGACCGTGGCGATGGCGCGGCGCTTTGAGGCCGACCAGTTGTTCGTGCTGTGCCTGGACCCCGGTTTGATGCCCGGGACCGATCTGGCGCGCACCGCCCCGGCCTTGCTTCGATTCGGCTGGCACTACGTCCTGCCCATCGTGGCTCGGATGCTGCCCGACACGTCGACGACCGCTCGATCCGGCCGCCAGGCCGCGCGCTTGATGACCGCCGATCGCGGCGACTTGAAGCACGGCGGCATCTATGCCCACGACGGACGGCTTTCCAAACGGGTCTCGTCACGGGTCTTCGATACCGATCTCGGCGACCGCGTTCTCGAGGAATCGCTGGCCATCGGGGCCGCCTCGGGTCCGATCGCTCACGCGCCGACCCGCCAGGATTCATGAACCGACTCCTCGAGCCGTCACCGGAGTCTGTCCCGGAATCGATCCGGGGCCTGTCGCCGGAAAATCCAGCGACCGGGCGATCCCACGGATCGTGAATCGGTTGCGGGGCGGCACCGCCGGCTTCGATCGGGAGGCGGGCTAGCCCGAAAACGCCCGCTCGCTGCGGATCAAGCCGATCACCGCGCCCATGACCAGCCCGAAACCCAGCCACTGGGCCGGGGCCGGCACCGCGTCGAGCACGAACAACTCGGCGAACACCGTGACCAGCGGCGCCAGCGCGATCAGCGAAGCGCCGATCGCCGCGGCGGTTCGGTCGAACACGTGATACAGCCCGATCGCGAACAAACCCATGCACACGCCAGCCAGCACGACCCACGGAAAGGTCGGGATGAGCGACCGCCAGGCCGCCGCATCGAGCACGGGCAAGGCGATCGACAGCAGCAGCACGGCACCGCCGACGGCGCGCCCGACCGCGACCGTATCCGGCGACAGGTCGTGCAACGAGCGCTTGGCGATGACGTCGGCGAGCCCGATCGCCGGCAGCGTGGCCAGCAGCAGCCAGAACGGAGTGCCCAGCTGGAACTTCAGCGATCCGGGATCGACGTTGACGGCCAGCAGTCCGGCGCAGATCGCGACGATCCAGGCGTAACCTGCGCGCGACAGGCGCTCGCCGAGCAGGAACCGGGTCGCGACCGCGGTCGCGGCCGGATAAGCGGACTGGAACACGGCCCGGGTCGACGCGCTGGTTTCGATCATCGCCAGCACCGCAAGCAGCGGCACCAACGCCGAGCCGAGGGCGCCGACCGACCACAGCGCCGCATGTTGGCGTCGCGTCAGCCGTCCCAACCCCCGCAGCCCACCGCGGAAGCCGCGCCACAGCAGTACCAGCACGGCCGCGACCGTCGCGGCCGAGGCCGCCAGCGGCAGCGGGGCAGCCGAAGATTCCAGCGCGGCTTTCTGCGCCAGCGGCGCCAGCCCCAGACCACCGACCGCCAGTGCCACCCATGCCGTCGAGCGAAGTCTGAATGCGTCCATATCGATGACGATCCAGCCTACATCGGCGTCGTGATCGTCCCGGGCCTCGTGGCAGGCCGCAGCCGTCGCACCGCGCCAACGCTGCTATGCTCGACTCCGTTTCGTGAGTGCAGCCAGTCCTGGATACCGGAATGAGTGACCGCGATTGCATCCATCGAGCCCGGCCGCCGGGTCCCGGCCCCGCGCCGAAGTCGGCCGGGTATCGAACTGCGGCACGCAACGGCGCCACCGAAGCATCGAAGGGGATCGTGATCACACTGCTCGACGGCGATTTCCCGGACGAGCGCGCCGCCGAAGCGCCGCGCGGCCGACCGCGCCGACCACACCGACTGCAGCGACGCGAAGCCGCCGACACCCGCGGGCGATCGACCCCGGGCAGGCACTGAGGCACCGTTCTTCCGATGGCCAAACAACTCCTCGTCACGCTGCTGGTCGCCGCCGTCGTCGTGTTCATCGCGCGCATGAAACGCACGCGGCAGGTTTCTCAAGCCGAGTCCGCGGCGGATTCGAAACAACCGCATTCGACATCCACCACCGCGCTGGTCGGCTACGCGCTGGCGGCGGTCATGATCGTGACCGCCGGCGCGCTGACCTGGCTGGGTTACCAGGAGCGCAACGAGATTCTGGAAGTCGTCGTCGTCGATACCCGTTCCGGCGAACGGGTGGTCTACAGCGTTCGACGCAAGGCTTTGGGCGAGCGGGAGTTCCGAACCATCGACGGCCGGTTGATCTCGCTCGGCTCGGCCGACCGGATGGAATTGATCGAGCGCGACTGAGCCAACGGGCCGGCAAGCCCGAACCGCCGCCGACGCGATCGCGCGCTGTTGCACCCCGTCATTCACGGGATGAGTGACTAGCGAACCGGGTCGTCCGGCTTGCGGAATTTCAGCGTCATCCGGTTGGATTCACCGATGGCCTCGTACTGCGCCAGCAGCGCGTCGCGATCTTCGGCATCCTCCGGCACCGAAAGCGAGGGCGGCAGCCGCCAGACGAAGTCGCCGGGACCCGGGCGATCGTTCGGGTTGGCGTTGATATCGCTTTCGGCGACCAGTTCGAACCCGGCGGCCTCGACCTGGTCGATGACGAACTGTTTCTTGAGATAGCCGTTGCTGCCGTCGGCCCAGTCGTCCGGCATGTCGGCCGGCGCTTCGTGCTGAACCACGCCCAGCACGCCGCCCGGCTTGAGCACCGCATGGGCATCGGCCAGCGCCTGATCGAGATAATCATCGACACCGGCGATCTGGAAACGGGCGAGATTGTGCAGCGCGCGCACGAACAGCACCGCGTCGGCCCGGCCCTCGGCATCGTCGGGCAAGGAGCCCAGCCAGAACGTATCGATCTGCGCGCAGTCGCCGTCGCACCAGGAGCGTGCCTCGTCCGGGAACGTCACCGGCCACTTCCGGATATCAGCCATGAACTCGTCGGTAGCGAAGGCGAAATTCGGCCAGAGTTCCAACGGGTAGTTGGTCGCGATCAGACGTCCCTCGCTGCCAAGATACGGCAGCAGGATGCGCGTGTACCAGCCGCCGCCCGGCAGCGCTTCGACCAGCGTCGTGCCCGGCTCGATGCCGAAGAACTCCAGCGTTGCGCGCGGGTGCCGCTCGTCGTAACGCGTCTGCATCTCCTCGGACTGCGCATCGAGGATGCGTCCCAGCCGGTCCGGCTCGAGCCGAGGATCGCCCTGCTCGGTGCTTGCGGGGGCGGAAGTCTCGGCCGAAGGCGCCGGTTCCATCGGTGCAGGTTCGGGCTCGGCCGGCGGTTCGGACTGCCTGCAACCGGCGAGGATGATGATCAGGAACGCGATCGTGAACTTGCGCATTGGCTTGCACTCGGTTCGGGAAGGCCCCGATTATCGACCCTGGCGACCCGGCGCGCAACGAACGCCCGGAGCCCGCAGGATGCTCATGTGCTGGCCCGGACGCCCGAGCGGATTCTCCCCGCGAAGGGCGCTGGCATGCCGGGAACGGTTGCGGGGCGCTCGATCGGGCGCTGCGCTGGCTGGATTGCTCCGGGTCCCCGGTTGCTTGCGTTCGATCAACTTTGCTGCGCGAACGCTTTCCTATACTTCGGCGCATCGTCCTCGGAAAATCTCGCGTGCATACCGTATCGATCGCCATCTCAGGCAGCGGCGGCGCCGGCGTCATGACCGCCGGCGAACTGCTGCTCGACGCCGCCGCACGCGCCGGCCACTTCGGCTGCATGTCGCGCAGCTTCGGCCCGCAGATCCGCGGCGGCGAAGCGGCCGCGCTGCTGCGGCTGGGTTCGCGGCCGGTCGAAAGCCCGGACGACGCCTTCGATCTGCTCATCGCGCTGGACTGGGGCAACATCGAGCGCTTCGCCGAGGAAATGCCGCTGACGGCCGAAAGCCGCGTGGTGTCGGATGCCAGCGAGGACGAGCTGCCCGCCGTCATCGCCGATACCGGCGCGCGGCACCAGGCGCTGGCCCTTTCCGATACCGCGAAGTCCGTGCCCGGCGGGCGCGCCAACCTGGTTGCGCTGGGCTTCGTTGCGCGCGCCGTCGGCATTGCGGAAGAACATGTGGACGCGGCGATTCGCGCGCGCTTCGGCCGGCACGGGGCGCGCATCCTCGCGGCCGCGCTGGCCGGCCGAGCCGCCGGTGCCGCGCTGGAGGCCGAACCGCTGGTCCAGGCGCTGCCCGCAACCGACGAAGCGGCCGGCGAACGCTGGAGCCTCAGCGGCAACGAGGCCGCCGGTCTCGGCGCCGTGCGCGGCGGCGTGCGCTTCTGCGCGGCCTACCCGATCACGCCGGCCACCGATCTGCTGGAGTGGCTGGCCAGCGCCCTGCCCCGCGTCGGCGGCATGCTGATGCAGGCCGAGGACGAATTGGCCTCCATCAACATGTGCCTGGGAGCCAGCTTCGGCGGCACGCCCGCGCTCACCGCCACTTCGGGACCGGGACTATCGCTGATGATGGAAACGATCGGCCTGGCGGTGGCGTCCGAAACACCGCTGGTCGTCGTCGACGTGATGCGCGGCGGCCCCTCGACCGGCATCCCGACCAAGTCCGAGCAGACCGATCTCGACATCGCTGTGCACGGCCTGCACGGCGATGCGCCGCACCCGGTGCTGGCGCCGCTGGACACGGCCGACGGCATCTTCACCACGCAGTGGGCGGTGCAACTGGCCGAGCAACTGCAGACCGCGGTGCTGGTGTTGTCCGACCAGGCCCTGGCGCAGTCGCGCACCATCGTCGACCGACCGCGGCGCAGCAAGCTGGCAGCCGAGCGCGCACAGGCCGAAGCGCGGGCCGACTCGGGTTACCGACGCTACGCGATCACCGACAGCGGCGTCTCGCCGATGGCCCGCCCGGGTACACCCGGTACGCTGTACACGGCCGAAGGTCTGGAGCACGATTCCGGCGGCCGGCCTTCGGCGCGCTCGACCGACCACGTTGCTCAGCTCGACAAGCGCCGGCACAAGCTCGTGGATCACGACTACGGCGCCGGCTGGGCCGAGATCGACGGCGACGGCGCGCTGGCGGTGATCACCTGGGGCTCGTCGACCCGGCCGGTGCGCGAGGCTGTCGACCGGCTGCGCAACGACGGCGTCTCGGTGCGACTCATCGCACTCCGACTGCTGTGGCCGGCCCGGCCGATGCGCATGGCCCAGGCGCTTTCAGGCGCCCGGCGCGCCCTCGTCATCGAGCAGAACCACTCCGGCCAGCTCTACCGGCTGCTGCGCGCCGAGTACGCATTCGGGATGGAGACGTTCGCCATTCACCGCCCCGGCCCGCTGCCGCTGCGACCGGGGGAGCTGGCCGACTGCATCCTCTCGCACCATCCGGATCGCGAGGAGATGCCGGCATGAGCGGCGAGGACCGAGCGCTGCGCCCCCGGGACTACAAATCGGAGGTCCACCCGGTCTGGTGTCCGGGTTGCGGTGATTTCGGCGTCCTCAATGCGCTGTCCAAGACCTTCGCAACCGAGGAACTGCCGCCCGAACGGATCGCGTTGATCTCGGGCATCGGGTGCTCTTCCCGGCTGCCGGCCTACATGCATGCCTACGGCTTCCACGGCGTGCACGGACGCGCGCTGCCGCTGGCCACCGGCGTGGCGGTGTCGCGACCGAACCTGACGGTCATCGCCGTCTCCGGCGACGGCGATGGATTCTCGATCGGCGGCAATCATTTCCTGCACGCCTGCCGGCGCAACGTCGATTTCACCTGGATCGTCATGGACAACGCCGTTTACGGCATGACCAAGGGCCAGGCCTCGCCGACCACCGAAGCCGACTGGACCGGCAGCAAGCTCACGCCCGAAGGCAGTCACCTGGCGCCGCTTCAGCCGCTGGAGATCGCGCTGGCCGCCGGCTGCGGATTCATCGCGCGTGAGTTCTCGGGCAACCCGAACGGATTGAGCCGGCGGATCGCCGAGGCGATCGCGCATCCGGGGTTCGCGTTCATCCAGATCATCGCGCCGTGCATCACCTATCGCCCCGAACAGATGGGCTACAAGAAACAGGTAAAGGCCGGATTCGAACCCACCGAAGACCGCCGAGAAGCCTACGCCCAGCTTCTCGATGGCGGACCGCTGACCACCGGTTTGCTGTACCGCACCCGGTTGCCGCAGTGGCAACCCGAAGCACGCCGCGAAGAGCCGGCCGAAGCGCTGGATGCCGACTTCGTCGTCGGCGGGGGCACGCGATGAACGACCTCAGACTGTTCCTGTCGCACGCCGTGGCGCTGGAAGGCGACGCCGCCGAGCGCTACCACGAATTGAACGAGGCGCTGGACACCCACAACAACCGCGAGGTCGCCGAACTGTTCCAGCGCATGGAACACTATTCCAATCTTCA
Source organism: uncultured Halomonas sp. (assembly GCA_964415285.1). Lineage (GTDB taxonomy): Bacteria > Pseudomonadota > Gammaproteobacteria > Xanthomonadales > Wenzhouxiangellaceae. Next base: position 64,441 of record CAYPZP010000002.1, read on the forward strand.
TCTTGCCGAGGCCCGCGAACGCGCCGAGGCCCTCGGCGGCGTCATTCGTCTCAAACCCTGGGAATTCCAGTGGGGGCACGCCGAAAGCCCGGAGTCGGCCGAGATGGAGGCCAGCCATTACCTGATGACCCCGCATCACGCGCTGAAGCTTGCCCTCGCCGCCGAGAACAGCGCGCACGCGTTCTACGACGGGGTCCGGGCCGTGACCACGCACCCGAAAGTCCGGGTACTGGCCGGCGAGTTCGCCGAGGAAGAAGCTGGCCACGCGGCCGAACTCGAGCGCTGGCTGGAACAATACCCCGAGCCCGATCCCGACTGGGACCACGACCCGGACCCGCCCATGGAGGTGGATTGACCGAGCGGATCTTACGGCGTCTCAGTCGCGCTGCATGTCGTTGATCGGAATCGTGGTGATCGGCAGCCCGATCGCATCCGAGCGCGTGCGCGACTGGATGACCGGGCCCCGATCCTCGGTCCCGGTGGCGCCGACGAAGTAATACATCTCAGCGATGCCGTGAAACTGCTCGAGCGTCAGCAGGTCGATCTGCGCCCCTTCGTCCAGACCGGGCACGAAGCCGAGCGGCAGGTAGAAACCCTTGGTGTCGCGGTTGGTGCCCAGCGCGGTATAGAACACGTTGATGGTCGCATCGGCCGCTTCGGCTGCGCCCACCACCTGTAGATCGAAACGACGCGCCAGCGCCACGGCCAGGCGGCGGTCGGCATAGCGCCGCAGCGCATCGTCGGCCACGAAATGACTCTGCAGGTGCACCCGCCGGTCGCGCAACGCGGCAAAGTCTTCGGCCGGCAGGCGCTGGACAAGATCATTCACGCTGTGGCTGAGCAGGCGCTGCGCGGTCGCACCGGTCAACGAGTCCTGCGCCTGTCGGGCGGCGCAGCCGACCAGCAGCAGGAAGGACAAGGACAGGACCGCGGCGCGCGCCGCGACGCGAGAGAAACGGATCGGTAGCAGCATGTTGTTCGCTTTGAACGGCGAATGAAGATTCACGGTAACGCACTTCCCGTGACCGCCGGCGGCGGCGGGCTTCGTCGTATTGCTGCTTTCCGGCTACGCGATCTCGCACCCTGGCGGGCCATGGCCGACGCGCTGTTCCCGTGACAGCGACTCCGGCGCGCCGATCAGCGCATCGCCTCGATGACCTGCGCCAGCAACCGGTAGGCGCCGGAGCCGGTGAAATGGGTCGCACCCAGGCGGACCACGACCAAACCGTGCTGGGGCGCGATGAATGCGCTCTGCCCCTGGAACCCGTTCATGAAATAGGCGCCGCCGGGGACCGATTCCTGGTGCCCGGGAACGATCCAGAAGCCCATGCCGTACGGGTCGTTGCGGCCGCCGGTCGATCCCGGCGTGGGCGCTCGCACCAGCTCGTCCCAGTATCCGGGCAGGATTCTCCGCCCCTGGCGGATGCCGTCGTCGAGGTACAGCTGGGCCAGGCGCGCCCAGTCCGTGGCGCTGGCATACAGGTACGAGGAGCCCTGGAACGTGCCGCGCTCATCGACCTCCATGACCGCGGTGTGCATTTCGAGCGGCCGGAACAAGCGCTCACGCAGCGCCTCGATCTGCGTCGGCAGTTCCTCGCCCAGGCGATCCTGCAGCGCGCGCGCAGCCAGCACCGTGCTGCCGCTTTCGTAAGCGAAGCGCTCGCCCGGCGGCGCCAGCCTCGGTCGACGGGCCGCCCAGCCGGCCATGTCCGACTCGGTGAACAGCATGTCCGAGTTCGGATCGCGACCACTCTGGTTCTCGACCAGGTCCAGCCCGGCGGTCATGCGCAGCAGCTGTTCCAGCGTGGTCGACTCCAACCCCGGCGCGTCGAAGATCCCGGGCGCATCGAGCATCACCTCACCGCGCTGGACCATCGCGCCGGCCAGCGTGGCAATCACGCTCTTGGTCATCGACCAGCCGTGCAGCGGCGTGACCGGCCCGATGCCTTCGGCGTATCGTTCGGCGACCAGGCGGCCGTCGTGCAGGACCACCGCAGCCAGCGTGTTGCGGCCCCCTTCGGCCGGCTCCTCGAATGCCCGGTCCATCGCCGCGCGCAGCGCAACGGTATCGAAGACGGCATCGCGGTGCGCCGCATCCAGCATCATCGGCACGGCGCCGTCCGACGCCGGCAAGGCCAGCTCGCGGTCGAAGCTTCGCCCGTCGTGCACCAGCGAGCAGCCCAGTCCTTCCCGGAACACGGCGCGCTGGCGATACAGCCCGAACAGGCGCGCGCGAACTTCGCGTTGTTCGGTATGCACGCGCGCCGAAATCAATCCGTCGAACGGCGACAGCAGCGGATCGATGTACAGCGAGCGGGCGCGTTCCGGCGCCAGACCGCTGACGAAATGCAGCGAGCAGACCTGTTTGGCGGTGATGCCGGTCGCCGTCGGCAGATAGATCCGGTGCCACGACGAGCCGGTGAAGACGAACGCCGCGACCAGCATGACAGCGATGACTGCGAACAGCAGGTACTTGCGCATCCAATTCGCTCCGACCAAAAGCGGGCATCATAATCGAGACGAATGACTTAAGGACTATTGGTTCCGGATCTCCGATCTGATAGCTTGACAAACCTGATTCGCGGACCCGCCAACCGGGAGACCAGCATGAAAGCACCTCGCACGCTCGCATTGCACCGGCGCCTCGGCTTGGCGCTTGCCGCGGCCGCAGTCCTCGGTGGATGCACGATGACGCAGCCTGCGCTGCAGGAAACGCGCGAGCTCGAGTTGTCGATTGCGCCCGACGGTCTCCTTTCGATCAATGCCGGCGCCGGCTCCATGGCGCTCGAAGGAGAGCCCGGCAGCGAAGCGATCCGAGTCACCGCCGAGATCTACCAGGTCGAGCCCAACGACCACTACACGCTGAGGCTCGAAACCACCGAAGACGGCAGCGCCCGACTGGTCGCGATCGCGGGCGACCGGAGGGCGCCCGGCAGCGACCGCATCGACCTGTCGATCCGGGTACCCGATTCGCTGCGGATCGATGTCAACGATGGCTCCGGCAGCCTTCGCATCGAGAACCTGCGCGCCCGGCTGGAGATCGAGGACGGCTCGGGCAGCATGGACATTTCCGGCATCGATGCCGATGTCGTCGTCGATGACGGATCGGGCTCGATTCGCCTCGTCGACATCGGCGGCAGCGTCGAGATCGAAGATGGTTCGGGCAGCATGACGATCGAACGGGTCGCAGGCGACCTGGCCATCGACGATGGTGCGGGCAGCATCACCGCGCGCGACATCGGCGGCACCGTATCGGTCGACGACGGTTCCGGCAGCATCAACGTCCACGATGCCGGGGATTTCGAACTGATCGACGACGGTTCCGGCAGCGTCAACCTCGACAACATTCGCAGCCGCGACTAGAGCCGTCGCGTCGGCGGCCTGCCAGCCGCCGACGGTTCACGGCAGTTCGACGACTCAGCGGCCGGCGGCCGGGTCCGTGGCACACCGGAAGTTGCGGTTCGCGCGTTTTTCCAGCGGCATCGCCTGGAACTCCCGGGCCAGCGAGGTTCCGGCGATTTCGTAGCGCACCGTTGCCTGATCGCAGGCCGAGAATTCCATCGTCAACGTACCGACCTCGACCGTGTCCTGGCCGGCCTGCGGCGGCTGATCGAAGCGCCCACCGGTCGATGCGAACAGCGGTCCGGTCGCGGTATCGCCGTCGACGGTCAGCTGCGCCGTCAGCCAGCGGTTGTCCGTCGCGCCGATATTTCCGAACTCCGGATCGGGGATCGACTCGGAAGGATCGACGTAGGTGAACCAGGTGACGAACAGCAGGTCCGCGAACGCCATGTAGTCCAGGCTGAGACCCTGCGCGTTTCCGGCGGTTTCCTCCTCGGCGCTCACCCACTGCCCTTCGGCGTGGCGCTCGACGTCGAAGGCCTCGGGCGCTTCCTCGTTGCACTGCGTGGCGTCGCTCAGGTCCGACTGCTGGCAGTGGGCCACGTAATCGACTTCCATCACCGCCTGGGTCAGATCGGGATCGATCGCGCCGCCGAGGTTGCCGCCCATGGCCACGTTGAGCAGGACGAACATCGGTTCCTCATAGACGGGACAGCCCTGCAGGTTGTAGCTGGCCACTTCCTCGTCGTCCATGAAAAAGCGCATCTCGTCGGCCGTCCATTCCATCGCATAGACGTGCCAGTCGAGCACGTCGACGGCGCCGTTCGCGTACGGCGTCCGCGTTTCGAAGCCGCAGGCGAAACCGATCGTGTTGAAGAAGTTGATGATGTAGCTGTCCGGATTGTTGCCGTACCACTCCCACACGTCGATCTCGGACGCACCCGGATTGGGCCAGCCGACGTTGTCTCCGTCGCCGGCGATCGGCTGTTCGTCGATGCGGTTTTCGAGCATCCAGAACGCCGGCCAGGTTCCGCCTTCGAGGTTGTGGAAACGAATTCGCGCCTCGACACGGCCATACAGGAACTCGCGCTTGTCCTTACTGTTGAGGCGACCCGAAGTCCAGGACTTGAACGCGCCGTTCAGGCCCGGGCAGTCGACGCCCTGACGCCGCGCGATGATCTTCAGCGTACCGTCGGAGACCTCGTAGTTCCGATCGGCCGACGAATCATCGTCGGTATAGCACTGGACCTCGTTGTTGAAATTCGCCTGGGTCTGCGCGGTCCAGTTGTTCCAGTCCACGCCGTCGCCGTCGAAGCGGTCGATCCACTGCACTTGCCAACCGGCCGATGCGGTTCCGGTCGCGCCAAGCAACAGGATGAGCTTGTAAAAGGTCCGAAGCATTGGGCTGATCACGTGTGAAGACAACGCTGTCAATTCTGGCACAAGCGTCGTTTCCGTGCATCCCCTTGATGCAAGAGCGCCCTCCCGAACCTCCGGCGGCCGAGCGGCGCGGGCCGGGGCTACTGTCCGTCGACGTCGTGGCGCTCGAACCAGGCCAGGATATTGTCGATCTTCGCGATCAGCCGCGACGGTCGGCTGGCGATGCCGTGCGAGGTCTCGGGCAGACGCACCATGACGGTTTCGACGCGCGCCAGCTTCAGCGCCTGGTAGTACTGCTCGGTTTCCGACATCGGCGTGCGGAAATCGTCCTCGCCGGTGATCAGCAGCGTCGGCGTCGTGACGTTGCCGACCAGCGAAAGCGGCGAGCGCTTCCAGTAGTGCTCGAACTCCTCCCACGGCAGACCCGGAAACTGGTGCGCGATCTGGCCCGGGTAGTAGTCGCCGGTCAGCGTCTTGGAAATCCAGTTGATCACCGGCTTGGCCACCGCCGCGGCGCGGAAGCGGTCGGTCAGACCGATCGCGTAGGCGCTGGCGATACCGCCGGCCGAACCGCCGGTGATGAACAGCCGATCCGGATCGACGAAACCCGTTTCGATCATCGCATCGATGCCGGACATGTGATCGCCGAAGTCCTCCTCCGACGAATACTTGTATTCCAGCAGCATGCCGAATTCACGGCCGTAGCCCGAAGAACCGCGGTGATTGTCGTAGAACACGACGTATCCGTCGGCGGCGAAGCGCTGCATCTCGGCCGAGAAGTGCGGCCCGTACGCCAGGTGCGGACCGCCGTGGATCTCGAGGATCAGCGGATACTGCTTCTCCGGATCGAAGTCTGGCGGCGTCAGGTACCAGCCCTGGATCTCGGTGCCGTCAACCGACGATTCATAGACGATCTCGTGGACATCGGCCAGGTTTCGCCGACCGAGCAGGTTGCCGTTGAGATCGGTCAGCTTCCGGGCCTCGCCTCGACGCGGCTTGATCCAGACGTCGGCCGGCGTCTTTTCGGTGCCCAGGGTGTAGGCGATCGCACCGTTTTCGGCCACCGCGAAGTCGCCGCTGGTGTAGGGGCGACCGACGGTGGTACCGTTGATGCCCTCGATCAGGGTCTCGATGTCGCCATCGAGTTCAATTCGCCCGACCTTGCGCCAGCCCCGGTCGGTGAAATGGAAATAGATCGAATCACCGTCGTCGGCCCAGACCGGACCGTCGATGGAACGATCGAGGTCCTGGCCCAGCAGCCTCGGGTTGCCGCCGTCGGCGTCGATCAGCCCGAGCACGTTGATCGAGTACTGCTTGCCCTGGTGATCGTCGCGCTCGAACGCAATGGTCTCGCCGTCCGGCGAAACCGCGGGTGCGGTCTCGATGCCCGGCAGGTCGGTGAGTTGCTCGATCGCGCCGCCGTCGCTGCCGATGCGGAACAGGTCTTGCTCGGTCAGCTCGTACTGCCAGTTCTCGGATCGATTGGCGGGAAACACGATGCCGGAACCATCCGGCATCCAGGCCAGCGGGCCGCCGTGGTTGAAGTCTCCCGAGGTCAGCTGCCGCGCCGCGCCGCCGGCGGCCGGCACCACGAAGACGTGGCTGAAGCCCGGGTCCAGGTAACCGCGTCCATCGAAGCGGTAGACGACGCTGTCGATGACCACCGGATCCGGTGCCCACTCGGCGCCCTCGGGCTTCTTCGGCGCTTCCGCCAGGGAAGGCTTCACCGCCGGCACGTGCATCGTGAATGCGATCTGCCTGCCGTCCGGCGACCAGGCCAGGGCCGACGGCGACTCGACCAGGCTGGTCACCACCGCCGTGTCGCCGGAATCCATCCAGCGCACGAACAGCTGGGCCTTGCCGTTACCGTCGCGCCCGACATAGGCCAACCGATCGCCGGACGGCGAGAAACGCGGCGACGAGTAATTGTCCCGTCCCGACAGCAGCGGCCGGTGATCGCCGCCCTCGGCGTCCACGAGCCAGATGTTCGATCGGGTCGCATCGCCCATGATGTCGTTGATCGCGCGCACGTAGGCGATGCGCTCGCCGTCGGGCGAAATCTCGACATCGGTGGCGTACTGCAGGTCGAACAGGTCGGCCGAGGTCAGACGGCCGGGTTCGTCGGCCGGCGCCGGAACCCAGGCCAGCGAAAGAATCAGGGCGGGAACCAGAATCGAAATACGCAGCATGTTCGGAATCAATCGGTCGAATCGACGTTGCAGTGTACCCGACGGACCCGCAACGCCCGGCTGCGGCCACGCCCAAGCCGGGGCGAAACCGGGCGTTACCGGATGAGTGGCCGTGATGCCGCAGCAACCGGCTTCATGGAGCCTGCCGGCCCGGTGCCTACCAGTCTTCGGGCAGGTCGCCGGCGCGCACCAGCCAGGTGTCGTCGGCCAGCGCCCCGCCGCTGAAACGAAGCGCTTCGGCTCGGCCGTCCGGGTCGAGGCGGAACTCGATCTCGATCGCTTCTTGGGCACCCGGGCCGACGCGCACCTGGACGAAATCGGTCTCCGTGAGCGTCTTCAGATGCCACGGTGCGACATCGCCGAACATGGCGCCCAGCATCAGGTGGCCCGGCGGCACGGGCGGGGCGCGCTCGGCCCAGGCCGGATTGCGCGCCTCGGCGACGAACCACGGGCGGCCCGGCCGCCCGGGCGCAGCAAACAGGCCGTAATAGCGCTCGGGATCCGACAGCGCGGGTCCGAGCACCGCCTCGGCGGCCGGCTCCGCCGCGGGCGCCTCGTCGGACGCTCCCCTCTCGACCGGCTCGGGCCCGGCCTCGGCCGCAATGGCAGCCTCGCCGTCGGCGGTGGCCGAGGCGCGCTGCCGGTCGGCATCGCCACCTTCACCGCAGCCGGCGGTCGCAAGCAGCAGCATCGGCAGCCAGAACGAGATCAGCCGTTTTTTCATCCCTGCCCTCCCCGTCCGCCGGATCGCGGCGGCTTTGGGGTGAAGTTCGGAGCCGCCGACGAGCTCACTCCGCGTCGTCGGTGACCTTGCCGTCGGTGGTCCAGTCCTTGTACCAGGACGTCATGTACAGGATCGTACGCATCGCGTTGGACGGCTTGGTGCTGGTGCCGTGGTATTCGCTGTCGAAACGCATCAGCTTGGCCGGCACGCCGCGCATCTTCAGCGCCGCATAGTACTCCTCGGACTGCGCCATCGGTGTGCGCAGGTCTTCCTCGCCGGTCATCACGAGCACCGGTGTGGTGACGTTGCCGACGGTCATCAGCGGCGAGGTCTTCAGCCATGCATCCGGGTCTTCCCAGAACGGCCGGTCGAAGAACGAGAACGTGAACTGCGGGATGTCGGTGGTCCCGGCCATGCTGATCCAGTTGACGACCGGACAGCGCACCGCCGCGGCGGCGAACCGGTCGGTGTTGCCGATGACCCAGCTCGACAGCACGCCGCCGCCGCTGCAGCCACCGACGTACATGCGCTTCTCGTCGATGTATCCCTGCCCGACGACCGCGTCGATGCCACCGATCAGGTCCAGGTAATCGACGCTCGGATAGGCGCGGTCGATGGCCTGCGAGAACGCCTCGCCGTAGCCGGTGCTGCCGCGCGGGTTCGTGTAGAGCACGACGAAGCCTTCCGAGGCGAACGCCTGGAAGGCGAAATTGAACGCGCCGCGGTACATCGCAAATGGACCGCCGTGGATCTCCATCAGCAGCGGGTAGCGCTGGTCCCGATCGAAGTCCGGCGGCTTGATCACCCAGCCGTGGGCCCGGCTGCCGTCCTCGGCCTCGTACCAGATCTCTTCGTGCGCGCCCAGCGTCTTGCCGTCGAGCACGTCGGCGTTGACCGCGGTCAGCCGCTCGGGCGCGTCGTTGCCGCGCAGCGCGATCGTGTAGACATCGCCTGGCTCGTGGAAGCTCGACAACACGCCGGCGCCGAGAGAACGGCCGGTATCGACCGAGGCCAGGCTCACCACCTGCTGCCCCTCGGTCACGGCGGACACGTCGCCGTCGAGGTCGGCGCGGAACACGTTGACGTAGCCCTCGTCCTGCGCCGTGAAATAGATGCCGCGGTCGTTGCGTGCCCAGAACAGGCCGCTCGGCGGTCGATCGAACGCTTCGGTCAGCAGCTCGCGGTCACCGCCGTCGATATCCATGAGGTACAGGTGCGGCATTTCGTAGGTCTTCTCGGTGGCCGGGTAGCCGAGGAACGCCACGCGATCGCCGTCGCCCGAAACCGTCGGTTCCACCCACCAGCCGGGCTCTTCGGTCAACTGCGTCTTGTCGCCGGAATCGATGTTCACCGCGTAGATATGCGAGCGGCGGTAGGACGTATCGTGAACCGGCGAGTCGTAGCCGTCGATCAGGATCGACGCCCCGTCCGGCGTCCAGCTAAGGCCCGCGCCGTAGAACAGGCCGTCGAACTGCGCGCCCACGTGCCACTCGCCGCGGGTGAGCTGGCGCGCCGTGCCCGATTCGGCCGGCACCACGAACAGGTGCGAAAAGCCCGGGTCGCGGAAGCCGACCCGGTCCTGGCGATAATGCAGGCGATCGAGGATGCGCGGCGGCGGCGTCCAGTCCGCGCCTTCAGGCGGGCTGGGCAGATCGATGTTCCACGGGCTCTCGGCCGCCACGATGGCGACGAACGCGATGTGCTCGCCGTCGGGCGACCAGGTCGGCGTGCTCGGCGAGACGTCGACGCGCGTGACCTGGGAAACCGCGCCCTCGTCGTCCATCCAGCGCACGAAGATCTGCGGTTTGCCGTTGTCGTCAGAAGCGATGAACAGGATGCGGGTTCCGTCCGGCGACCAGCGCGCGCTAGAGCCGTCGACCAGGAACCGCTGGCGGCTGCCGTCGGCCTCCATGATCCACAGCGCCGAATGCCAGGCGTCCTTCATCGGATCGACGTACCGGCGCGTGTACACGACCTGCTCGCCGTTCGGCGAGATTCTCGGATCGGATACCCGCTCCATCTGCAGATAGTCGGCCACTTGCAAGTGTGGGGAGTCGTGTTCGCTGGCCTGGGCCGCAGCAGCCACGACAATCAGCAAGGCGATCAGCGCGAAGGGGGGTTGGAAGCGCATCGGGATTCCTCAGGGTCGGCGGTCGTCGGATCAACCTACCAAAATGCATCCCGTACTGGAAGCAGGCCGGGAACGCGAACGCCGCGGCGCAGCGGCTCCGGACCCGCCGCCAGGCGTCGATCGATCGGAACAAGCTCAGTCGCCTGCCGGCGGCTCCAGATAGCGCGCCTCGAGTCCGTCCCTGAGCATCTGCATGTTCCGGCGCACGCGCTCGCGAAGTTCGATGAAGCGCGGCTGGTCGGCGAGCACGGCGAGGTTGGGGCCGTCGAACGCGTACCACCACATGTTCAGCCAGTCGTTATCGAGCTCGACTTCGAGCAGGTCCAGCGCCAGCGCGGTATCGCCGAGCATCGCATGGGCCTCGACCTCGCTGATGTCGAAGTCCTCGTAGCCCTCCGCGCGCAGCCGGTCGAGCGTGTCGAGGACCGCCTGCAGCAGGATCCGGCTCCGGTCGAACTCGCCGCGCGCCTGGTGGACGACCGCGAGCACCGGGGCGATGTAGAAATTGCTGCTGGTCACCCCGGGCGGATCGGCGAGCAAGTCCGGATAAGTCTCGACGAACAACTGCCGGGCGCCGTCGAGATCGCCGGCGTCGAGCAGCAGGTCGCGCCGCGCGACCATTTTCAGCCACGCTGTGCCGAGGTTCGGCGCATAGGTATCGAGTGCGTCGCGAAGCGCCACCGGATCGCCGCCTTGCAGCGCGACCAGGACCGCGGCCCGGGACGGCCACCAGTGATCGGGCGCGTTGGCGGTCGCGCGTTCGGCCCACAGCGCCGCGGCTTCCGGCGCATCCAGTTCCAGCAGCGATTCGGCCATCAGGGCCGCGTACTCGCTGTGCAAGGGATCGAGCGCGTAGGCCTGGTGGAGCAGGCGAACCGCCTCGTCGGGCCGGCCGAGGACGAAGCGCTCGAGCTGTGCCAGGTGCGCGTACGTCGCGACGAAGTCCGGATCGATCTCCAGGCTGCGCGCGTACTGCTCGGCCGCCTCGTCGACTCGCCCCAGGGCCAGCAGGCTCTGCGCGACGCTGTTGCTGATCGTCACCGACAACGGATCCAGCTCCAGCGCCCGCCGGAGCCAGAACAGCGCATCCGGAAAACGCGCCGACGAGTACAGCATGATGCCGAACCAGTGACTCGACAGCGAGTCGTTGGCGTTGAGCTCGAGCGCGCGCAGGAACGAGTCCTCGGCGCCCTGCATGTCGTTGTTGCTTCGTCGCAGTTCACCGAGCACGCCGTGCGCGCGCGAAAGCCGCGGCTGCAGTTCGAGCGCACGCTGGACCGCCGGCATGGCCGCGGCCTGCATCTCGTCGCGTTCGAGGCCGGCATAGTCGTGCTGCAGCACGATCACTTCGGCCAGCCCGGCCCAGGCCTCGGCGTAGGCCGGATCGAGGCCGATCGCGCGCCGGAAGAAGTCCTCGGCCTGCTGCAGATCCTCGCTGGTCCGGCGCGCCATGCGCTGGCGGCCCAGCAGGTAGGCGTTGTAGGCATCGAAGTTCTCGGTTGG
>CAYPZP010000003.1:0-73076 GCA_964415285.1 uncultured Halomonas sp.
TGGCGATGATCGAACTCGAAGACCACAGCACACGCTGGCATGTCCCGACGCAGCCGGGCAACGCTCGCCCCGAGAACAACCTGTTCTCGATCACCGCCGGCCGGCGCGGTGAATACTGGGCCGGAACGAGCGCCGGCGGGCTCGTGCAGATCGACTTCGTCACCCAGGACCAGCCGGTGTTTCGGCGCTTCACCACCGAACAGGGCCTGCCCGACAATACCGTCTACGCGGTGCTTCGGTCCGACAGCGGCGCGCTGTGGCTGAGCACCAATCGCGGCGTGTCGCGTTTCAACCCGCAAACCGGTGAATTCCGCTACTACACGCCGGGCGACGGCCTCCAGGGCTGGGAGTTCAACCACGCTGTCTCCCACCGGGGCGAAACCGGGACGTTTTATTTCGGCGGAATCAACGGCTGGAACGCGTTCCAGCCCGATCGCATTCGTCGACTCGTGCGCGCGCCCGAACTGGATCTCGACACGGTGCGCGTGAACGGACAGGCCGTCGAGACCGGCCCGGAAAACCGGCTGCCGGCGCTTGCCCACGACGACAACGAATTGACCATCGACTACGTCGGCCTGCATTTCGCGGCGCCGGAACGGGTCCGCTACACTTATCGGCTGGACAGCCTGGAGTCGGATTGGGTCGACGCGAACTCCACACGCCGCGCGCGTTATCCCGACCTGGCGCCCGGCGCCTACCGATTCGAGTTGCGCGCGCAGAACCTCGACGGCGTCTGGTCGGAGCCCGAGACGCTGGCGAGTTTCGAGATCCGTCGGCCGCCGTGGGCCACGCCCTGGGCCTGGGCCCTCTATGCCGCCATCGTCGCGCTGCTGGTTCTCGGCGTACTCGCCCGTCAGCGCCAGCTGCGACGCAACCTGGAAGTCCTGGTCTGGCGACGAACCGCCGAGGTTCACGAGCAGAAGGACCTGATCGAGCGCCAGGCGCGCGAGCTGGAACAGGCACTGGCCGCGCGCACCACGCTGTTCGCCAGCATTTCGCATGAATTCCGTACCCCGCTGACGCTGATCCAGGCTGGAATCGAAAAGCTCGAACGAAATCCCGATCGGGAAGCGGCGGCCACGGCGCGCAAGTATCTGGCGCGGCTGCTGCGGCTGGTCGAGCAACTGCTGGATCTCTCGCGCCTCGGGCTGACGCGCAGCACCGTCCACCAGAGCCCGTGGCAGCTCGATTCGCTGGTTTCGAAGACGGTCGAGGCGTTCCGATCGGTCGCCGAACAGCGCGGTATCGACATCGAATACCGGTCCCATGCGCCGTGGCGGACCACCTGCGCCCAGGACCTGGTCGAGAAGATCCTGCTCAATCTGGTCGGCAACGCCATCAAGTTCACGCCGGCAGGCGGCCGCATCCGCGTCGAGTTGACGGCGGCGACCCCGGGCGTCGCGCTGTCGGTTGCCGACACCGGACCCGGCATCGCGGCGTCCGAGCAGGAGCGCATCTTCGAGCGTTTCTATCGCACCAAGTCGAATTCGGCAGGCCATCAGCCCGGTGCCGGCGTCGGCCTGGCGCTGGTGCTGGAGGCGGCGCGAGCGGCCGGCGGCGACGTACGCGTCGACAGCCGACCGGGCGACGGCGCGCGATTCACGGTCACGCTACCGGCCGAAAGAGGGGTCGCCAGCGGCGCGCAGGCGCCGCCGGATCGCGCCCGCCAGCAGCTCGACCTGGCGGTGCTGAATCCGGCCGCGGACCGGCCCCGGGACGCGGTGCCGCATCCGGCCAATCCCGACGCACCGACGGTGCTGGTGGTCGAGGACAACGCCGACTTGCGCCGATACATCGCCGAGTCGCTGTCGCCGCGCTGGCACGTCGTCGAAGCCGAAGACGGCGAGGCCGGCCATGCGATGGCGCGCACGCACGATTGCGATCTCATCATCAGCGACCTGATGATGCCCAGGGTCGACGGATTCGAAATGCTCGAGCGCCTGCGTGGCGACGTGAGGACCAGCCATGTTCCGGTGCTGTTCCTGACCGCGCGCCAGGACGAGGAGACCCGCCTGAAGGCATTCGCGCTGAGCGCCGATGCATTCCTGCCCAAGCCGTTCAACGTCGACGAACTGATGGCGCGCTTGGACCAGATGATCGACAGCCGGAACCGGCTGCGCGATCACATTCATCGAAGCCACGGCGGGCGCGGCACCGAAGACCCGGCGAACGAATCCGGCGATGAACTCGCCGACCGCGCCCTGGCGCCGCGCGACCGGGATTTTCTCGCCGACCTGGATCAGTGGCTCGGCGACCACCACGGCGACCCCGAGATCACGATCGCCGACATGGCCGGCGCGCTGCACATCACCGCGCGAACCCTGCAGCGCAAGCTCCGTTCGCTCGCCGATCGCACGCCGGCGGCCTATCTTCGCGATTACCGCATGGCGCAAGCCCGGAAGCGGCTGCAGCAAAGCGACCTTCCGGTCACCGAAATCGCGCTCGAAGTGGGCTATACCAGCTCCCAGTATTTCAGCCGCGTGTTCCGGAAGCTGTACGGCGAACCGCCGGAATTGTGGCGACAAGCCCACGCACGGCAAACCGACGGCGCACACCGCGAAACCTGAGTTCGGGCGGATCGCGACGTCCCCCGCCCGGGGAAAATTGACCCGAATCATCCAATCCACTACCGATTGTCGCAATCAGACAATCGAGTGTCGCCTGAGTGCACGCACGCGCCGCGGTCGGACCGTAAGCTGAAACCAGGAATCGCGGTGGAACAACCCGCCCGCTCCCGGTCAGGCCGCCGCGGTTTCTTACCCTCCAGCACACAGGGTTGCTCACCATGCTGGAATGGGGGCCGGGCCGGCATCCGAAAGGGTGCCGGCCTTTTTTCGATTCCGGCGCCGCCGCGTTATGATCGATCGCATGAACGCCCCCTCGCTACTTCGCCTGTCGGTCGTCGGACACACCAACGTCGGCAAGACGTCCCTGATGCGCACGCTGATGCGCGATGCGCGCTTCGGCGAGGTGGCGCCGACCTCGGCGACGACCCGGCAGATCCAGGGCGCGAAGTTGCTGGCCGACGGCCGGGCCGAGGTCGAGCTGTTCGACACGCCGGGACTGGAAGACGCCGGCGCGCTCATCGAGCGCCTCGACGCCTTGCCGTCCGACCGCCACGAGGGGCCCGAACGCATCCGCGCATTCCTGCGCTCCGACGCCGCCGGCGGCCGATTCGAGCAGGAAGCCCGGGTCCTGGGCCGGTGCCTGGAAAGCGACGCGATGCTCTACGTCATCGACGTGCGCGAACCGATTCTCGGCAAATACCAGGACGAGTTGGCGATTCTGGCGCTGACGGCGCGCCCGATTCTGCCGGTGCTCAACTTCGTCGCCGACCCGGACGCGCGCAGCGACGACTGGCGCGCAGCGCTGGCGCGAGTCGGGCTGCATGCGGTGGTCGAATTCGACACCGTCGTGTTTTCGCTGGAATCCGAAGCGCGTCTCTGGCGGCGGCTGGCGACGCTGGCCGAATCGCACGCCGGGGCGCTGGAGCGGCTGATCGAGAACCGGAAGACGCAAGCCGCATGGCAGGCGGCAACCGCGCGCGCGATGCTCGCCGACCTGCTCATCGACGCCGCCGCGGCGCGCCGGACCGCGCGGCGCGGCGACACTGAAGATCTCGAGCACGCGCAGCGATCGCTGGTCGAAGCGATCGGCAAGCGGGAGCAGCGCCTGGTCGATGAACTGCTCGAGCTGTTCCGCTTCTCCCAAGCCGATCATCAGGGCCTGAGGCTGCCGTTCGACGGCACCGGGTGGCGCCACAGCGCCTTCGATGCAGCCACGTTGGTGGTCATCGCGCCGGGAACCGGGAGCGGCGCGGCCGCCGGTGCAGCGACCGGTGCGGCCTTCGACGTCGCCTCGGGCGGACTTTCGCTGGGCGCCGGCACGCTGATCGGCGCACTGACCGGAGGCGGCGCCGGGGCCGCGTGGCAACTGCGTCGCAAGCTCGTCGATCGCCTGCGCGGGCGGATCGCCGTCCAGGTCGACGATGCCGCGCTGGCAGTGCTGGCGGCCCGCGCGCTGGCGCTGATCGAAGCGCTCGGCCAGCGCGGCCACGCCGCGCAGTCGCCGATCCGGCTGGAGGGGCCGATCGAGCCGCCGTGGTCGGATGGCAGCCGCCTGCCCGGGCCGCTCAAGCGTGCCCGGTTCGCGCCGGAAGTCTCAACGCTGAATCGCGGCGGAGAGGCGGACGCCGAACAGCGCCACGCGCTGGCCTCGCGGCTGCGCGAAGCCCTGCCCTGACGCCGCGCGCCATCGCCCAACCCACCGCGCCGGATCCAGCCTGCGCCGCGTCGCCGATCAGAGCAACCATTCCGGAACGCGGGCCGCAGCACAACGCATCGCGCGGCGCGCACTTTCAAACCCGGGCAGCATACC
Source organism: uncultured Halomonas sp. (assembly GCA_964415285.1). Taxonomy (GTDB): domain Bacteria; phylum Pseudomonadota; class Gammaproteobacteria; order Xanthomonadales; family Wenzhouxiangellaceae. Next base: position 4,378 of record CAYPZP010000003.1, read on the forward strand.
GCCGACGCAGTGCCAGAATGCCGGCGAGTGGTCCGGATGGCGCAGATGCGCCAGCTCATGGGTGAACACGTACTCGACCAGCGGCGGCGACAGGAACAGCAAACGCACGTTGAGTGAGATGGCGCCGCGCGACGAGCAACTGCCCCAGCGGCTCTTCTGATTGCGCCAGCTCACGTCGAAGAACCGCAATTCGTGGTGCTCGGCCAGCGCCTCCAGCCGAGGCTGCAGCCGGATTCGGGCCCGCTGCTTCAGCGCGCCGACCAGCACCGACCGGGCGCGCTGCGGATCGCGATCGCGCAGCCCAACCGTGAGATCGCGATCCGCCCACTGCCAGCCGTCGCGATCCGCGTGCGCATAGACCACCGGCACCCGGCCGACCTCGGCGGCCAGCTCCAGGCGTTGCGGAAACGGTCCGCGCTCGGCCGGCGGACGGCGCTCGGCCGAAACCCGCTCGCGCGTCCGCTCGATCCACTCGCTCTGCTGCTCGACGAAACGCAGAACGCGAGCCCTGCCGATGCCGGGCGGCGCAACCACCTCGATGCTGGCGTCCCGGCGGACCCGCAGCTTGATGCGCCGCGCGCGCGGGTGTCGGCGAATATGGACTTCGGGCTTCATGAGGCCAGGCGCTGGATCCGGCAAACGAGCGCCAGTGTATGCGCTTCCGGAAAGCGGCGCTCGATCCGGATCCGGCACCGTTACACTGGAGACATGCGCGCGATGGTGCTGCAACAAACCGCCGAGATCGGCCCGCAAACCGATCCGCTCACCGACACCGATCTTGCCGTGCCCGAGCCGAAGACCGGCGAGGCGCTGTTGCGTGTCGAGCTGTGCGCGGTGTGTCATACCGAGCTCGACCAGATCGAGGGCCGGGTCGCGACGCCGCTGCCCCGAGTTCCCGGTCACCAGGTCGTCGGCACGGTCGAGCAGCTCGGAGACGGCGTCGATCCGTCGCTTGGCGGCCGTCGCGTCGGCGTCGGCTGGATTGCCTCGGCCTGCGGCGAATGCCGCTGGTGCGAGCGCGGCGAAGAGAACCTGTGTCCGGATTTTCGCGCCACCGGCCGCGATATCGACGGCGGCTATGCCGAATTCATGTGCGTCGATGCGCGCTTTCTGCATCTCCTGCCGGACAGCCTGGCGTCTCACCAGGCCGCGCCGATGCTGTGCGCCGGGGCGATCGGCCTGCGGAGTCTGCGTTTGGCCGGACTGGACGACGGGCAGCCGCTGGGGCTGACCGGTTTCGGCGCTTCCAACCACCTGGTGCTGGCGCTGGCGCGCGCGCTGCTGCCGAACAGTCCGGTGATGGTCTGGGCGCGAAATCCGGACCAGCGCGCGCACGCGCTCGAGGGCGGCGCGCGCTGGGCCGGCGACACGCCCGACGAACCGCCCCGGGCGCCCGATGCGATCATCGACACGACGCCGGTCTGGACCCCCGTACTGGCCGCACTCGAGCACCTCGCGCCGGGCGGGCGGCTGGTCATCAACGCGATCAGCAAGGAAACCGGCGATCGCGACCGGCTTGCCGAACTGGACTACCCGCGCCAGCTCTGGCGCGAAAAGGAGATCAAGAGCGTGGCCAATGTCACGCGCCGCGATATTGCCGACTTTCTGAAAGTCGCCGCGCGCGAGCAACTCGAGCCCGTGGTCCGGCGACTGCCGCTGGAGCGCGCCAACGAGGCGCTCCGGCGCATCCGCCACGGCGATGTGCACGGCGCGTTCGTTCTCGACGTTGCCGACGGCCAAGCGGCACGCGACATCGACTGACCGGCCCGGTCAGCGCGGGAGTCCGGATGCGGCGGGCGCGCTTCAGCCCGGCGACCGCAGCAGCCCCTCGAAATCCTCCGGCGAGTTCCAGTCCCGCCGGCACACGTAGCGGGGCAGGTTCCAGCGATCGCTTTCGGCGGTTGCCGGGCCCGGCGAACAGCCGAGTGCCGCTTCCAGGCCGAGTTCCGGGCCGCGCCGAGGCAGATAGTCGGTGCGCAGATACTCGCTGCTCTGGCCGTAGGGATAGGCGAAGAAGCGCGGGCGTCGACCGCTGGCGCGCTCGATGTAGTCGCTGGCCTGGTCGACCTCGCCGCGGCATTCGGTCTCGGTTTCGATCAGCGCGAAATCGCCGCGCCGATTGTCGCGCTGCAACGTGCGCGCCAGCGAGTCGTGGTTATGGTCCCAGCTATGGCTCTCGACGCTCATCAGCCCGCTGGCGTTGGCGGCGCGCCACCAGTCTTCGCCCCAGACGCCGAGTTCCATCGTCACGCGACGGTCCAGCTCGGCGCGAGCCTCGGGCGAGGCGATGACGAATGTCGTTACGTGCGGCACATGCCCCGCACCGGGATCGGCCGTCGTCGAGAAGGCGCGAAGGCGGTCCAGCACGCTGGTCTGCGGACCGCAGGTCGGGTGATCGAAAGCATGGTAGTCCATGACCGAGCCATCGTCCAGCGTCAGCACGGCGCAGCGCTCGGGCAGCGTCGCCCGGCGCGCGCGCGCCCGGGCCTCGGTCAACGGCAGGATCGTCCAGCCCAGGCGATCCAGCGCTTCGATATCGGATGAAAACGCGACCAGGTCGTTGCCCCGGTAGCGGTTGTCATGAACGTGGATCGAGTGCCAGGTCAGGATGATGAATCGGTCGTTCATGGGCCCGGTTGGGTTCAGTCGCCGGAGTCGAAGCTCTCGATGATGTAGCCGCCGGACTTTTCATCGTGACGCAGCGTGACCAGGCCGGCGGCCGCCATCTGCTCGAGCAACTGGCCGAACGACTTGAAGCCGTGGTAACTCTCGCTGAACCCGGGTCGGCGACGCTTGAGCGTCTGCTTGACCATCGAACCCCAGATCTTCTCGGATTCGTCGCGGTCACGGTTCAGCGCCTCGATGGTCTCCAGAACCAGGTCGAAGCCCTCTTGGCGGCGCTGCTCTTCGGCGCTCTGCGAATCGCTGCCCGCATCGCCGGCGGCATCGGCCGCGCCACCCTTGCCAGTGGACTTCTTGCGCTTTTTCTTGGATTTCTTCTTGGCCGCCTGCTGCTTGCGCTTGTTCTTCTTCTCGCTGTCGCGCACCAGGTCGTCATAGAAGATGAATTCGTCGCAGTTCGCGGTCAGCAGATCCGAGGTCGAGCTCTTGACGCCGACGCCGATGACCAGCTTGTTGTTCTCGCGCAGCTTGCTCACCAGCGGCGAGAAATCCGAGTCGCCGGAGATGACGACGAAGGTATCGACGTGCGCCTTGGTATAACACAGGTCCAGGGCATCGACGACCATCCGGATATCGGCCGAGTTCTTGCCTGACATCCTCAGATGCGGAATCTCGATCAGCTCGAACGCGGCCTCGTGCATCGCCGGCTTGAACTCCTTGTACCGGTTCCAGTCGCAATAGGCCTTCTTGACCACGATGTTGCCCTTGAGCAGCAGGCGCTCCAGCACCTTGTTGATGTCGAACGCCGAATAGCGGGCGTCGCGAACACCCAGCGCGATGTTTTCGAAGTCGCAGAACAGCGCGAGGTTTCGGGTCGGTACGTTCAATGGCGTCATCCCAGAGCGGTTTCGTTGCCAAGCTTAGCAGTGAAGAGCGCCGGGCGCCGCGATGCAGGCCCGATCATCGACCGACGCTTTCCTGAGACAATGACCGCATGCAACCGGACTTCGAAGCGATCGAGCCGGCGGCGGTCGAATTCGACGGCCGTTGCCCGACCGCGCCGTCGTTCGGCGATCGCTATTTCGGCAGCGCCGACGGCATCGGCGAGAGTCGTGCCGTGTTCCTCGAGGGCAACCACCTGTCGACGCGCTTCGCGGCGCTCGACGCTGGTTGCCACTTCGTCATCGGCGAGCTCGGATTCGGCACCGGTCTCAATGTGCTGCTGGCCGCGAGGCTGTTCGAATCCACAGCGCCGGCCGGCGCCCGACTGAGCCTGATTTCGGCCGAGAAGCATCCGCTCAGCGCCGGCGACCTGGCGCGGGCACTAGCGGCATGGCCCGAACTGCGGGCCGGGTCGAATCGGCTGTTCGAACGGTATCCGCCGCCGGCTCCGGGATTCCACCGCATCGCGCTGGGCGAGCGCATCGATCTGATCCTGATGTTCGGCGATGCGCGCGCGATGTGGGAGGTCCAGCCAACGCCGGTCGATGCCTGGTTCCTCGACGGGTTCGCGCCGGCGCGCAATCCGGCGATGTGGTCTGCCGGGCTGTTCGAAACGCTCGCCCGACGATCCCGGACCGGGGCGACTCTGGCGACATTCTCGGCCGCGGGTGCCGTCCGGCGCAGGCTGGCGGAGGCCGGTTTCGAAATCCGGCGCCGCGAGGGATACGGCGACAAACGCCACCGGCTGGAGGGCGAGTATCCCGGCAACTGGCGGCCGCGGCGCATCCGGACCGGTTCGGTGTGCATCGTCGGCGCGGGACTGGCCGGGGCGACGACCGCGCGTGCGCTGGCCGAGCGCGGCTGGCGGGTCGAAGTCCGGGATTCGTCGGGCATCGCCGCCGGCGCATCCGGAAACCGCGCCGGGGTCGTCTACACCACACCCAGCGGAATCGCGACGCCGCAGAACCGCTTCTACCAGTCCAGCTACCTGAGCGCGCTGCGCTGGCTTGGCGAACGCCAGGCCGGGGCCCGCGGCCTGGCGCGGATGACCGGAGTGGTCCAGCACGTCACCGGCACGCGCCAGCGCCGCAAGCTGGTCTCGGCGAGCGAGAGCCGGATCTGGCCGGCGGAGATGATGCGCTGGCTCGATGAGTCGAGCGTTCTGCTGCCGGGCGGCGGCGTGGTGCGGCCGCCGCAGTGGTGCCGCGACCTGCTCGACCACGAGCGAATCGGCTTTCGCGTCGGAGCCGTCACCGGGCCGTGGCCGGCATCGCGCGAGATCGGCCGGTACGACGTGATCGTGATCTGCACCGGCGCCAGCGAGTCGGGCATCGAGGGCCTGCCGGCGCTGCCGCTGCGCCGGATACGCGGACAAGTGACCGAGTGCGCCGCTACCGGGGCCAGCCGCGAGTGGCAACGCGCCGAATGCCACGACGGCTACGTCACGCCGGCCATCGACGGACGCCATTGCGTGGGCGCGACGTTCGATCTGCGTGACTTCGATCCCGAATCCCGCGACGCGGACGATGCGCGCAATCTGGCCGGGCTGCAAGAGCACCTGCCTGAACGCTGGAAACAGCTCGGCGGGTCGGACATCGAAGTCACCGGTCAGCGCGTCGGCTTCCGCTGCCAGAGTCGGGATTTCCTGCCGGTCGCCGGCCCGGTGGCGCCGGTCGGTGACGGCCCGGAGGCACCCGAAGCCTGGGTCAATCTCGCGCACGGCAGCCGCGGACTCAGCGGCACACCGCTCATCGCCGAGTACATTGCCGACCGGCTGTCCGGGCTGGCGCGGGCCGCGGACGCGAATCTCGCCGCGGCGCTCGCCCCGGGACGTTTCGATCAGCCAGCGTCGCCGGCAATCATGAACGGCAGGAACGGTTCGCCTTAGGGTGCAGCTGAATCGGCAGCCCGCCCTTCCTGATCGAGTGTCTCGTGCAGGTCGACTTCCAGCGCGCCATCGACCAGCACTTCCGCGACCCGGAGCCGCTGGTCCGGATGCCTCTCGTTGTGCTCGGCCAGGTCCAGTCTCGCCGCGATTCGGGCTTCGCCGTCGGTTTCCTCGATCAACCGGACCAGCGGCCACAGCCGGTGATGGTGGCTGGCGCGAAGAACGATGGCGGCGCGGCCGTCGGACAAGCGCACCACGGTGCCAGGCGTGATCCAGCCGAGAAACTGAATCAGCGATTCGACCATCTCGCGATCGAACTGCGTTCCCCGCTGCTTCCAGAGAATCCCGAGCGCTTCGTGATGCGAGCGCGCTTTCCGATACGGTCGGTTCGAAGTGATCGCATCGTATGCATCGGAGACCGCGACGAGGACGCCGAGGGGATCCAGGTCGCCGGTGCATCGTCCCGAAGGATAGCCTCCGCCGTCGGGGCGCTCGTGGTGCTCGAGAACGGCCGTGGAAACCGCGGAAGGAATCTGCTCGTCCTCGACCAGCATCTCGTAACCCAGCCGGGAATGCTCCTTGATTTCTTCATATTCTTCCAACGTCAGGCGCCCACGCTTGTTGAGGACGTTCGCGTCCAGCTTCATCTTGCCGAGGTCGTGGAGCAGACCCGCCAGTCCGGCGCACTCGATTCGCTCGCGCGGCCATTCCAGTGCCTGGGCCAGGCCCATCGAGAGAACCGCCACGTTGACGCAATGCTGCGCCGTGTACTTGTCAACACTCTTGATGCGGGTCAGCCAGACCATGGCCGCCGCGTTCTTCTCCAGCCTGGATGCAACCGTCGAGACCAGTTCCCGGGCTTCGGTGGCATCGAGCTTCCCGCGGGTCCTGATATTGAGGATCAGCGACTCGGCCTGGTGACGCAGCATCTTGTGCATCTCCAGCGACTCTTCGACGATTTCGCGATCGAATCGCGCGCGCCGGAGCACGTTGATCGCCGCCTGCTCGTCGCTCATGTAGCCGCGTTCCTTGGCCGAACGCGGTGACCGATTCCAACTCTGGCGAGTGGGGGCGAAGCGCGCTGCGCTGCGCAACAGGTCGACGACCACCCACTGACAGCGGCGCCGGAACCACTCGATCTGCACCTCGTCGGTGATCATCACGCCTTCTAGCGGGAAGGGCGTTCCGATCCAGGGGCGGTCCGTCCGGGCAACGAAATGCCCTTCCTGGAGGTGTTCGGGCTCCAGAAGGATCTCGTTTTCCCACAGGAGAATCCGCTTCGAGTCGGAATCCATACTCATCGTTCAATCGTCTCCGCGCCCGCTGCATTCTCCCTACTGCAGGGTCGACCATTCTACGACCGGTCCGATCGACTGCGCACCAGTGTATGTCTCCCGGGGGTCCGGTCGCAAATCGACGCCGTCGGGGGCGATGGTCCGTAGGCCGGCCGGGGTCGTCACGCGGGTTCGGCAGGCCAGGCTACGCCGGCGGGGGAACCTTGGCGGTTACGGTCGGTTTCGGGCCTTTCGAATCACTCCGGCAGCCATTCGAGGACCGAGCCGGGAGAGCGCACGGTCCGATTCCACGACGCCCGGCCGATCAGGGCGCTGCGCAGGGCCGCTCCCGCCCCTGCCGGGCCGTGGATCAATTCGTGTCGTTCTGGCCGTCGGTCTCGGCGAGCAGTTCGCGACACTGATCGGTAAGCTCGCTGCCCGCCAGCTGCTGTGCCCGGCAAGCGGTCAGGAGCCGTTCCTGGGCCGCGATGGCAAGATCTTCGCTCTGCTCCTGCTCCAGCGCGGCCTGTCGCGACTCGGTCTGGTTGATCGCATTGATGTAAGCGCGCCAGTCGGAGGCCTGTCGGCGAGTCGAGCCGAATCGCTGGGCCCGGGCGAACGCTTCGTCGGCATCTTCGCGTTGCGCGCGGTCGCCGGGGCCGGCCTGGTTGAAGCGGGCGTTGCCCAGCAGCATCCATGCATCGGCGGTTCGATCATCCTCGAGGCCGCCTTTTTCCAGGGCCGCTTCCAGCGCCTGCTCGGCTTCCTCGTTCTGTTCGTTCGCCAGGAGCGACTGTCCCAGTTTGTAGGACAACAACCCGACATCCGACATCCGCGCGGCTTCGCGCAGCACCGGAATTGCCTTGGCGTGTTCCCGGGCCTGGCTCCACAACTGCGACAACAGCTCGAGGTTCTCGACGTTGCGCTCGACGTTCCCGGTTTCCATCTCGCGCTCGATCAGCCGAGCGCCGCGGTGCGGGTTGTCGAACGTGGAATAGTACTGGGCGAGCAGGATGATGCCGTCCTCATCCTCGATCAAGCCATTGACATACGCGGTCTCGAGCGTCGCGAACGATCGGAACCGATCGCCCTGCTCCAGAAACAGCGCCGACAGCTGACGCCAGTAATTCAACTCCTGCGGCCACAGTTCGACCATGGTCTCCAGCAATTCGGTGCGCTCTGCGCTGCGCTCGAGATTGGAGTACAGGATGTTGAGCAGGTCGTAATATCGCTTTTCCGGCTCGGGGGCCAACTCGATCGCCTGGCGGATCGGCTCCACCGCCTCGGCATAGTTTTCGAGGTTGTAGTGGGACGCCGCGAGCATGAAATAGGTGGTGTGGGTGATTTCCACATCGCCCGACATCCACTCCTCGAAAAAGCGGATCGCTTCCTCGAACTGCTCGTTGACGAAGTAAAGCTGCGCGACGTTGAAGCGCAACCGGTTCTGCTGATCCATCGGCAAGGCGTCGAGCCGCAGCGCGGTCACGAAGTCCTCCAGCGCGCCCCGCATGTCGTCCACGTTGACATGCGCGCTACCGCGCACCTGCAGCACCGAAGCCTGGTCGAATGGCTTCATACCGTCTCCGCGGCGCTCCATGAGGCGGTCGAGACGGGCAAGACCCTCTTCGTACTCCTCCTCTTCGATCAGTTCGTAGGCCTCGAGCAGATCCTCGGCAACGCGCGGATCCAGTGTTTGATCCGCTGCGTCGTCGCGGTCACGGTCGCGATCACGCGAATTCTGGGCGAAACCGGGGCTGACCGCCAGGCACGTGACCAGTGCGGCAATCAGCAGGATTCCGATCCGGCCGAAACCAATTTGAGGATTGAACATCGCTAACCTTCCAATGCGAATTCGAGTACGTGGCGCACGCCGAATCTCGGCTGCGGCGCGTCGTCGACGATTTTGGGGTTGTAGCGCCATCGCTCAACGGCGCGCATCGCGGCGCGGTTGAAACAGGAGTTGGACGACTGGATCACGCGGGCGTTGACCACGGTTCCTTCCGGCGTCACGTCGAATTCCACCATGACCGACTCGCTGTCCTCGGCCCGAGACATGCAGCGCTGCGGATACTGGGGCGGGATGCGCACCAGCGGCTGGGCGTCGCGATCCGGGTTGAAGCCCGTACCGATATCGACGTCCACGCTGGACAGGTCCGGCAGCGCGCCGATCTGGACGTTCATCGTCGGACGGAAGCTCGGATCGGTCACGGCCGGAGGCGGCGGTGGCGGCTGGTCGAGCACCGGGCGCTGGAAATCCTCGGTTCGCTGGTCGGCCGTGTCCTGAAGCTGGCGGGTCACGTTGATCTGAACCGAGCGATCCTCGGTGAGCTGAACGTCCTGACGCGTCGAGATCACGGTGGCGAGCACCAGGAAGATCAACGACGTGACGAGGATCGCGCCGGGCAGACCGATGATCAGGCGGATGAGGTTGTTCATGATTTCGTGGTCGACACAGCGACGACTTCCTCGACTCCGGATGCCCGAATCTGTTCGAGCACCTGCACCAGATACTCGCTGTGCGCGCGACCGTCGGCCTGAACGACTGCGCTACCGCGCGGATTCTCGCGGCGCAACCGCTCCACCGTGGCACGCACACCTTCCAGCGGCACCTCATCGCGGTTGATCCAGATGGTGTTCTCCGAATCGATCGCGACGAGGATCGAGACCAGGCGCTGGTCTTCGGCAGTCTGTGCTTCCGGACGCGTGACATCCACGCCGGGCTCCTTGATGAACGTCGCGGTGACGATGAAGAAGATGAGCATGATAAAGACGATATCCAGCAGCGGCGTCACATTGACGTCGCTGTCATCGGCTTTTGCGACTCGAACGCTTCTAGCCATTGAAACTCCGCTTCTCTTCTACTGTTGCTGGATGGCGAGCGCCGGATCGACGCCGGCCTGGCGCGCCTGATCCAGGACCAGGACCGTGGTTTCGATCTCCGCATCGGGCGCCGCGTTCAGCAGCACCACGCCGCGCGGCTCCTCGGCCGTGAAGGCTTCGACGACCGGCTTGACCGAACGCGGGTCGATCATGCGAACGTTGTCGACCATGACGAAACCGTCGTTGCGAACGCTCAGGACCAGCGTCGGTGGCGGACGCGTCAACTGCTCCTGCTCGTTTTCCTGCGGCGTCGTGATCTCGATGCCCTCCTCGTCGAGAAACGTCGACGTCACGATGAAGAAGATCAGGAGAATGAACACGATATCCAGCAGCGGCGTGATGTTGACTTCCGCCTCGTCCGGCTCGTTGCTCAGCAGTCGCTTGCCGGTACTGAAATCGACACCGGAGTCGAGCACCAGACGCTCCGAGATATCGGCGATGGCGAGCTCGTTGCGGCGGTCCAGGAAACTCATCGAGAACACGCCGGTCAGCGACACCGCGAGGCCGGTCATGGTCGGGATCGTGGCTTTCGATATCCCCGACGCCATCAGCCTGGCGTTGGACGACCCGGTATCGGTGATGACCTGGAACACCTCGATCATCCCGGTCACGGTACCCAGCAGTCCGAGCAGGGGCGTGACCAGGATCAGCGCCCGGATCACGCCCAGGTAGCGTTCGTTCTCGATCCGGACCTCGGAGATCAAGCGTTCGCGGAACATGTGGGATTGCCAGGCGACATGATCTCCCAGCGATTCCCAGCGTTGTTCCTGTCGCTTCAGCAACCGGCCGCCGGAAAACCCGTAATAGAGGAACCGCTCGCTGATCAGAATCCACATCAGCGCTGTGCTGCACATCAGCACGAACACCACGGGCCCCCCCGCCTCCAGGAAACCCCGGATGGCGCTCACGGCATTGATCGGATTCAGCAACTCAAACACGACTAATCGTCCTCGACCGCGGCATCAACGGTTGGCTTTCTCGGCATCGGCAACCAGGCTCACCGACTGCTCTTCGAGAATCTGGCCGAGCCGACGCGAGGTCGCCGAAGCGAAAGCGTGCAGGATCAACAGCGGCACCGCGGCAATCAGGCCGAGAACCGTGGTGATCAGCGCCTGCGAGATACCGCCCGCCATCAGCTTGGGATCGCCGGTGCCGAACAAGGTAATCGCCTGGAACGTCACGATCATGCCGATTACGGTACCGAGAAGGCCCATGAGCGGAGCCACCGCAGCGAGGACCTTGACCAGGTTCAGGCCGCGCTCCAGCGCCGGCAGTTCCTTGAGCACCGCATCGTCGAGATGCAGCTGCAGCGTTTCCAGGTCCTCGCCCTTGTGCTCTTCATAGGCGGCCTGGATGCGGCCCAGCGGGTTGGAGTTGCTGGGCTGATGGCTGCCCATCTGGCGACGTACCTTCATCGAGGTCAGCGTCAACACCAGCCAGCGGAAAATCGCCAGCAGGATGCCGAGGGCGGCGACCACGATGATCGCGTATCCGATCCAGCCACCCTGATCGATGCGCTCGCGCAGCGTCGGCGTTTCCACGACCAGGCCCAGCAAGCTGCCGAGCGACGGATCGATCAGGCCGCGAACCACGCCGGAGCCGGAGTGCTGCATCACGCGCTCAGCGGCAGCCACGGCGCCACCGCCCGGCTGACGGGCCAGGTAGCGCAGCGTGTTGTCGTTGAAGACCAGGAAGCCCTCTTCGCCGAAAGCAGTGAACGGACCGATCCGGACCACACCTTCGGAGGTCGAGGAATTGTCGTTGCCGATGACGTCGGCCTGATAGCGGACCACCCGGCCCTGCTCGGTCATCTCCTGCATCAACGTGAACCACAGCCCTTCGAGCTGATCGATGGTCGGGAGAGAATCGGACTGGGCCATGGCCGACAGTTCTTCGCCACGGTTCGGGAACTGGGTCGAGATCAGCGAGTCGTTGAGCTGCTCGTCGAGATCCGCGGCCGCGGCTCGCGCCACGCCGAACAGCTCCCCGAATTCACCCTGGCGCTCGGCGAGCTGTTCGCGCAGCTCGGCCAGTTCGCGGTCAAGCTCGTTGCGCAGGTTCTCGAGCCGGCCGGCCTCTGCCTCGGCCTGGTTGACTTCGTTGCGAACCCGGCGCAGTTCCGCTTCGCGGTCGGTTTCCTGGGCGCGGAAGCGCCGTTCGCGTTCGCGATTGGCTTCGGCCACCGCCTCGCGCTCGTTCTGCATTGCGCGCAGAACCTCTTCGAGCGACATCGAGGCGTCGTCCTGCGCCAAGGCACTTGCCGACAACCCGAGGGTCAGGACGACAATCAGGGATTTCAGGCCAATTGAAGGAATACGCATGGTGCCGTTCCCGCTTCCGATTCTGTTGGTGAGACGCGTATTGAAGATTCCGATCATGACTTAGCCCTCACCCGCGGTTTCAGGTTCCGACACCGGGATATAGAGCAATTCCGGCGGAATCTGCTCACGCGCCACGCGCATCGCCGTCTTGACGTCTCCGAGGAACGCCATGTCGAGGTCGACCCAGCGACCCGACTCGATATCGAAGCGCTTCAGCACTTCGTCGTTGTCGGTCTTGAAGATCAACACGAGGCGACCGATTCGAAGCACGTCGACGTCTTCGTAAAGCCGCTCGGCGGTTTCGACATCGCTGCGGTAGGCCTCGATCGTGCGGCCGTACTCGGATTCGATCTGGTAGGCCTCGATGATCATCCGGTATTTCTGGGCCGGCGAGCTCGAAGGGTCTTCCATCAGGCCCGTCAGACGCTCGACGCGCGCGTCGCGCTCGGCGCCGAGGAATGGCAAGTCGGCATCGACCACCCGGGCCAGCGCATCGACCATGTCCTGCATCAACGGCTGTACCGCGCGCTGCAGGCTGGCGATGTTGTTGATGTCTTCGGTCAGCGAGTCGATCTCGCTTCGCTGCGCAGCCACCTGGCGGCGCTGCGACTCGTTGTAACGCTGCAGCTGTTCGAGCTGCCGGAGATTGGCCCGGTAGTCGCCAAGCAACTGCTGGATGCGCGAATCGATTTCGTCGATCTGCTCCTGCGATTGACGCGTGCCCTCCGCGGCCTGGCGGCTCGCTTCGAGCGCAGGCTCGAGGTCCTGCGCCTGGGCAGTGAACCCACCCGCTGCGAACACCAGCAGGACTGCCAGCATGCGGACTGATTTCGTGCTCGATGTTTTCATATCGATAAGATCTTCTGTTTGAATTTCGCTAAAGCGGCCGCCCGACCTCAGATTTTCCGGATGTCGAAAACAAAATCCTCAACTGCCCGGGCCGGCTTGCCTCCGGGCGCCCTGTCCGACTCCCTCGTAAACGTGGATTGTACTTCCCGCGCCTGTGCCGCTAGACGGCAGTTTTCGGCTCGCTGCAACTCGAACGGGTTGCAGGATACAGCTGACGGGTTTCCATATCAGCACGATTCAGTGTACACGCACTACTTTCGGGATTACAAGCTCTGGATTTCACGCGGATCGCTGCCGGAGACCCATCGATGCCCCGATCCGGCAGCCCCGAAAAGCGCCTGCGGCCCGCCGCAGCCGTCCGGAGGACCGGAGCCTCAGCGTCGGTTCGTTATACTGAGCAGCTTACCCATCGAACGGACGCTCGAATGACGCGACCAGGAGCCCACCCGAGGGCTTCGGTGGTGCGACCCGGCTCGGCCGGAACGCACCGGTGGCGTCGCCAAGAAGCGGACCGGATACCGAATGTCCATCCTGATCTGCGGCTCGATCGCCTACGACAACATCATGGTCTTCCCGGAGCGGTTCAAGGACCACATCCTGCCGGAAAAGACCCACATGCTCAACGTCGCGTTTCTCGTTCCGGAGCTGCATCGGAACTTCGGCGGCACCGCCGGCAATATCGCCTACAACCTCAAGCAGCTCGGCGGCGAGCCGCTGCCCATGGCCACCGTCGGCGCGGACTTCGACGATTACGGAGCGCACCTTGACCGGCTCGGAGTCCGGCGCGATTTCGTCCGCCAGCTCGACGCGCACTGGACCGCACAGGCCTACATCACGACCGACCTGGACGACAACCAGATCACGGCCTTCCATCCCGGCGCGATGAACGAAGCGCATACCCAGCAGGTGCCGACCGACGGCCGCGTCAAGCTGGGCATCGTGGCGCCCGACGGCAAGCAGGCGATGATCGAACACTCCGAGCAGTTCGCCGCGGCCGGAATCCCACACGTCTTCGATCCCGGCCAGGGACTGCCCCTGTTCAACGGCGAGGAGCTGCAGCGCTTCGTCACCAACGCCGACTGGCTGGTGGTCAATTCCTACGAGTGGGAAATGCTCAAGAGCAAGACCGGCTGGGCGCACCGCGACATCACCGCGCAACTCGACGGCGGGCTGGTCATCACGCACGGCGGCGAGGGCTCGGAGCTGTGGAACGGCGAGGGTCGAACGGAGATTCCGGCGGTCAGTCCCGATCGGATTGCCGATCCGACCGGCTGCGGCGATGCCTACCGCGCCGGGATGCTGTTCGGCCTCGAGCGCGGCTGGACGCCCGCCGACGCCTGCCGACTCGGATCGATCCTCGGCGCGCTGAAGATCGCCCATAACGCGCCCCAGCACCACGAGTTCACGCTTGAACAGGTGCGCGAGCGCTTCGTGCGCGAATTCGGTCAGGCCATGCCCGACTGAGCCCGCTGCCGGGCGCCTGATCTCGGCACCGAGCCGCGACCTGCCCGGTTCGCCGCGACCCTTTCGCCCCGAACGCGTGGCGCCAGGCAGGCATTTCGATGCCGGCTTGCTACCATTCGGCCATGCACGTCATCGTCATCGGCGCCGGCATCATCGGATCGACCACCGCGCTCGCGCTGACCGAGCGCGGCGCGCGGGTCACGCTCGTCGATGCAGCCGCCGAAGCCGGTGCCGGCACCAGCTACGCCAACGGCAGCGGCATCACGCCGGGCCACGCCGAACCCTGGAACCCGCCCGGCACGGCTCGGCGGTTGATCCCGGCGCTGACGCGTCGCGACCAGCCGTGGCGCGTGCACGCAGGAGCCGTTCCGAGGCTCGCCGGCTGGGGGCTGCAGTTCCTGCACCACGCCAGCCCCGAGCGCTACTACGAAAACGCCCGGCACTGCATCCGGCTCGGCTATTACTCGCGGCGCTGCATGACGGCGTGGCGGGAGCGCCACGCGTTCGACTACGACCAGCAGCTGAACGGCTCGCTGGAGCTGTACTTCAGCGCCGACTCGCTGACCGAAGCGCTCGAGCTCAGGCGCCGCATCGACCATCCGGAAATCGAGTTCCGCCGCATCGACACCGACGAACTGCTGCGGCTGGAGCCGGCGCTGGCGCCGGTGGCCGACTCGGTGCACGGCGCGCTGCTGTTTCCCGACCACGAATCCGGCGACGCGCGCCGCTTCAGCGCAATCGCCGCCGGACACGCCCGCTCGCTGGGCGCAACGCTGTCGCTGGATACGACCGTGGATAAAATCCGCTGCCGTTCTGGCCGCTTCGTCGCGGTTGAAACCGATCGCGGTCCGATCGAAGCCGACGCCTGCCTCGTCGCCGCGGGTTGCCGAACGCCGGCGCTGCTGAAGCCGCTGGGCGTGAAGGTCCCGATCGCGCCGGTCAAGGGCTATTCGGCCACGATCGCGCTGGAGCACGGCGATCCGGCGCCGACCATGCCGCTGCTGGACCTGGAGCGGCGCTTCGTCACCGCCCGACTCGGCCCCGATCGGCTGCGCATCGCCGGACTGGCCGAATTCGCCGGCTTTGATCGGCGCATCGACCCCGAGCGAATCGACTTCCTGCTCGACAGCGCCGCGAAGCTGCTGCCGCGGCTGGCCGATCGTCTGCGACGCGCCGAGGCGAACGTCTGGACCGGCCTGCGGCCGATGACCCCGGACGGACCGCCGCTGATCGGACCGACGCCGATCCCGGGCCTGCACCTCAACGCCGGCCACGGCGCGATGGGATGGACCCAGGGCTGCGGCTCGGCCGAACTGGCCGCCGACGTGGTGCTCGGCAACGCGCCAGCGATCGACCCCGAAGGCCTGCGCGCCGACCGCTGGCTCGAAAGCTGAACGATATTGACAGGATCGCGCAAGCGGGAGAAAATAATGGGCTTGCCCGTGGCTACGTAGCTCAGCTGGTTAGAGCACAGCACTCATAATGCTGGTGTCGGTGGTTCAAGTCCACCCGTAGCCACCATTTCCCCCTTCGACGACCCCGGCGGGGCCGGAATCCGGCGCCGCGGGCGGCATCGCACTTCACCATCTCGCGCCGCGCTGCGCGGCGGCGATTCGAAAAACCGGCCCGCCAATCCGCCATCCGGCGGGCAAACATCGAGCAGGGTCCGGCGAACGGCCGTCACGGCCGTCACGGTCGGCGCGACAGGCGCTCGATCGGCTATCGATCGGCGCGCGCCGGCTCTCCGGCACCCGCCGACCGCGCAGCCAAGCGGCGAGTTTCAGCCCCCGACCGAAAACCGCCCCGACATCACAGGCACCGCGCTGCCGCCCACCCGCAACCGCTCGACCGTGCCGCTGCGCACATCGAACCGCACGCGAATTCGCGACGGCCGACCCATTTCCACGCCCTGCTCCACGACCCAGTCGTGAGCACCTTCGACCAGCTCGCCCGCGGCCAGCACCTGCCCCGGCAATGCGGCGGCCGCCGAGCCGGTGGCCGGATCCTCGTCCACGCCGATGTGCGGGGCGAACATGCGCACGTGCCAGTCGGCATCGGCCGAACCATCGCCGACCGGCGCGTACAGCAGCAGCCCGCATTCGTGCTCGATGCCCAGCGCGCGCCAGGCCGCGGTATCGAGCCGGGCACCGCGCACGATTTCCAGCGGCGCGCGGGCGTAGACGAAGTCGATACCGGCACCGACGCGGCGGGGCCGGTGCGCGGACGAATCCACGCCACCTTGGGGCAGCCCCAGCGCAGCTTCGATTCGCGCGGGCTCGGGGCCGGCGCCGACGATCTCGGGCCGATTGGGATTGTCGAACTCGGCCGATGGAACGGATTGCCCGTTCCCGAGGGTCACCGGGAAGCGACCGGCGTCGAGGTCCAGCAGCAGTTGTCCGCCGATCCGCCGGCGCCGGGCAATCGCGCAGGCCGCGCCGACGGTCGGGTGGCCGGCGAACGGTAGCTCGCCGCCGGGCGTGAAGATGCGCAGGCGCGCATCGGCGTCGCCGGTGCGCGGCGCGACCACGAACACGCTTTCGGAATAATCGAACTCGCGCGCGATCGCGAGCATCGTCGATGAATCCAGCCCGTCGGCATCGAACAGCACCGCCAGCGGGTTCCCGGCGAAGCGCCGGTCGGTGAATACATCCCAGGTTTCGAATTCGATGGTGTTGCGCAACAGCGTCTCCCCGGCGGATGATGCGGAATCCCGTGACGGCGCGGCACGCCGATATTTCCCCTTTTCGTGCTGAAAGGGCGTATAGTTCGACGAGCTGCAGAAGACAGCAGTGGTCGACTTTGAACGTATCCTCCGAGATCCCCCCTCAAACTCCGCCATTTCCTGACATCGCCTCCTTCGAGGCGCAGCAAGCAGCACATCCGGGTTTTCCTTCGAAGGAGCCCGTCATTCAATCTATACAAGAGTACAAGATCAAATGTCCAATACGACAGGAACAGTGAAGTGGTTCAACGATGCCAAGGGTTTCGGCTTCATCTCGCAGGATAACGGCGGCAAGGACGTGTTCGTGCATTTCAGCGCGCTGACCGGCTCGGGCTTCAAGAGCCTGGCCGAAGGTCAGAAGGTCACGTTCGACGTGACCGACGGCGCCAAGGGCCCGCAGGCCTCGAACGTCGTCACGATCTGACCGAAGCCGCAACACTGCACTATCGGAAGACCCCGCCGCGTGCGGGGTTTTTCTTGCCTGAATCCGGCGCGGACATCCCCCATGTCCGTCGACGCGCAGGTCCGCGGGAACACTCGCCGCAACGGCACTCGCGCTATCCTGACCCGGCATTCAATGACCGACTGCGAGTGAATCCAATATGCGTGATTACAGCGACGGCGACGCTTCCCTGCAACCCGCCTCCGATCGTGCGCACAGGGCACTGGCGCGTCGCATCCTGGCGATGCTCGATCTGACCCGTCTCGAAGACGACGCCGGCGATACCGAGGTGCGCGCGCTGTGCCGGCGCGCCGATACCGCGTTCGGCACGCCGGCGGCGGTATGCGTCTATCCCCGGTTCGTGGCCGCCGCGCGCGAGGAAATGCGCGACTGCGGTCTGGCCGGCCGGGTCGCGGTGGCAACGGTCGCCAATTTTCCGGACGGTTCCGCCGAGCCGGAGCGGGCCGCGGCCGAGGCGCGGCGGGCGATCTCGCTGGGGGCCGATGAGATCGACGTGGTCCTGCCGTGGAAGGCGTTGCGCGACGGCGACGATGCGGTCGGGGCTCGCCTGGTCGAACAATGCCGCGCAGCCACGCCCGGCAAGGTGCTCAAGGTGATCCTGGAGACCGGCATGCTGTCCGATGTCCGCCGCATTCGGCGCGCCTCGGCAGTGGCGATTGCCGGCGGCGCGGATTTCATCAAGACCTCGACCGGCAAGACCGCAGCCGGCGCCTCACCGGAAGCCGCCGAAGCGATGCTGGAGACGATCGTCGAGCACGGCGGACGCTGCGGCATCAAGATCTCCGGCGGTGTGCGCACGCTGGAGGATGCGCGCGCCTACGTCGACCTGGCGGCAGACAAGCTGGGCGACGAGTGGGTCCGGCCGGAGCGATTCCGGATCGGCGCGTCGAGCCTGCTCGACGACCTGCTGGCCGCGCTGGAACCGGTCGAGGATCCGGATCGCTGATGTTGCCGCAGCGCATCATCGCCGCCAAGCGCGACGGCCGGGCGCTGGCGCAGGCGGAAATCGAAGCCTTCGTGGCCGGCATCACCGACGGCCGTGTCGGCGACGAGCAGCTCGGGGCGTTTGCGATGGCGGTGTTCATCAACGGCATGAATCCGGACGAACGCGTGGCGCTGACGCACGCGATGCGCGACTCGGGCCGGGTCATGGCATGGCCGGATCTCGGCGGTCCGGTGCTGGACAAGCATTCCACCGGCGGCGTCGGCGACGCGGTATCGCTGGTCCTCGGTCCGTGGGTCGCCGCCTGCGGCGGCTACGTCCCGATGATCTCCGGACACGGGCTGGGCCACACCGGCGGCACGCTGGACAAGCTCGCCGCGATCCCCGGATACGACCCGTTTCCGGATTTCGGCCGGCTCACCGGCATCGTGCGCGAGACCGGCGTCGCGATCATCGGCCAGACCGACGATCTGGCGCCGGCCGACCGCCGCTTCTACGCGGTGCGCGACGTCACCGCGACGGTCGAGTGCATCCCGCTGATCGTCGCCTCGATCCTGTCGAAGAAGCTCGCCGAGGGACTCGACGCGCTGGTACTCGACGTCAAGACCGGCAGCGGCAGCGTGCTGGGCGATCTGCCGCGCTGCGTCGAACTGGCCGAGCTGCTGTGCGAAACCGCCTGCCAGGCCGGCACGAACACCCGTGCGCTGGTCACCGACATGGACCAGGTGCTGGCCCGCTCGGCCGGCAACGCGCTGGAAGTGCGCGAGTGCATCGCGATCTTCAACCGCGAATTGCGCGACGACCGGATGCTGGCGATCACGCGCGAGCTGGCCATCGAGATGCTGCTGGCCGGCGGCCTGTTCGCGACCCGCGAGGCCGCGGCGCGGCGACTGGACGCGGCGCTGGAGACCGGCGAGGCCGCCGAGCGCTTCGCGCGCATGGTCGCCGCAATGGGCGGGCCGAGCGACCTGCTGGAACATCCGGAACGGCACTTCCAGGCCGCGCCCGTGGTCGTCGACGTCGTGCCGGATGCCGCCGGAGTCGTTCGCGCCATGGACGTGCGCGCGGTCGGCATGGCGGTCGTCGAACTCGGCGGCGGTCGGCATCGGGCCGGCGACCGGATCGACCCGCGCGTCGGCCTGTCGCAGATCGCGGCGATCGGCGAAGCCGTCGATGCCGATCGGCCACTGGGGCGCGTCCACGCCCGCACCCGCGAAGATGCGCAACGGGCCGCCAATTCGCTGCGCCGCGCGGTCCGGCTGGCCGAAACCGCGAGCCATCCCGAGCCGATCCGCGCGCGCATCGGCGCAAGCCCGTCGCACCAGGACGAACCGTCGCCATGACCGACCGCATCGACCCCGAACTGCTCGAAGCGCTGCGCACCGCGCGCGATCGGGCCTACGCGCCGTATTCGAAATTCCGCGTCGCCGCCGCGATCGAAACGGCCGACGGCTGCAGCTTCATCGGCTGCAACGTCGAGACCCTTCACTACAAGAGCGTGTGTGCCGAAGCCTCGGCGATCTCGGCGATGATCGGCGCCGGCGAGCGCCGGATCGGGCGCGTCGTGGTGCTGTCGTCCGGCGACAAACCCTGTCCGCCCTGCGGCGACTGCCGTCAGCGACTGTTCGAATTCGGCGGCCCGGAAACCGAAGTGCTGCTCATCGACGACGAAGGCCGCATCCGCACGCGCCATGCGCTCGGCGACCTGCTGCCGGCGGCGTTCGGTCCGGATCAGCTCGATCCCGGCTGACGCGCGGGTCCCAGGGCCGCATTCGTCGCCTCCACCGGGCCGCCGGGCCCAACCGTCGAACGCACGCCGAACGGGCAATCCGGAGCCGGCGCCCGGCTTGGAGTACCATCGAAATGGTAGCCACATGTACCGGCGAAACGCCAACGGAGGGCGCATGAGCGACAAGAGACGCAACTTCGTGGTTCTCGGATTGGGAACATTCGGCCGCACCATCGCCAGCGAACTGGCCAGCTTCGGCAACTACGTGCTCGGCGTCGATCGCGACGAGTCCTGCGTCAACGCCGTGATGGACGAACTGTCCGAGGCCGTGATCTGTGACAGCCGCGACGAGGAAGCGCTGCGAGAAGCCGGCGTCGACGCCTACGACGTGGCCATCGTGACCATCGGCGAGGACATCGAGGCCAGCGTCCTGACGACGATGAATCTCAAGCTGCTCGGCCTCGACGAGATCTGGGCCAAGGCCGACAGCCGGACGCACCACCGGATCCTGAGCAAGCTCGGTGCCGATCGCGTCATCCATCCGGAGCAGGAAACCGGCCAGCACATCGCGCAGATGCTGCACAATCCGCTGGTTCGCGATTACCTCAGCCTGGGCAACGGCTATCACATCGTCGACCTGAGCGTGCCGGAGAAGCTGCACGGCGAGCGCCTGGAAGCCCTGAATATCGAAAAGCACGAGAAGCTGCGCTGCCTGGGCATCATGCGCGGCTCGAAATACCTGTCCTTCGATGAACCCTCGACGGTACTGGAGGAAGACGACAAACTTCTGGTGCTGGGTCAGCGCGAGGAACTGATGACGTTCAGCGAAAGCCTCTGACGACCTGCTGATCATGCAATTCCCGCTGCTGTCCGGCCTGGCCCGCCGCACCATCGCCCTGCCGCCGTCGGGCATCCTGGTCGTGACCTACGTCACGCTGATTGCCGCCGGCAGCGCCCTGTTGATGCTGCCGGCGATGACAACCGCCTCGATTTCGTGGTCCGATGCGATGTTCACGGCCGCTTCCGCAGTCACGGTCACCGGGCTGGTGGTGGTCGAAACCGGCGCCGATTTCACCTTCATCGGACAGCTCGTCATCCTGTTGCTGATCCAGCTCGGCGGCCTGGGAATCGTCACGTTCGCGGTGCTGATCCTGTGCATGCTGGGCCTGCCGGTCGGCCTGTCGCACCGCATCTACCTGCGCGACGAACTCAGCCAGACTTCGATGGCCGACCTGCTGCCGCTGGCGCTGGTGGTGTTGCGCGTGGTGGTGATCTTCGAGCTCGCCGGCCTGATCCTGCTGGGGTTCGTGTTCGTGCCGGAGTTCGGCTGGCGCGAAGGGCTCTGGCAGGCGCTGTTCCATGCCGTCTCGGCGTTCAACAATGCCGGTTTCGGCCTGTTTCCCGACAGCATGAGCCGATGGGCCACGCATCCGCTGGTCAACATCGCAATGCCCCTGCTGATCGTGGTCGGCGGCCTGGGCTTCCATGTGCTGACCGACCTCTACTATCAGCGCCGGTGGCGGAGCCTTTCCCTGCATACGCGACTGATGCTGGCCGGCACCGCGGCGCTGGCGGCCTGGTCGGTGATCACGTTCGCCGCGATCGAATGGAACAACCCGGCCACGCTCGGCCAGTTCACGACGCTGCACGACCGATTCATGGCCAGCGTCTTCCAGGCCTTGACCACACGCACCGCCGGTTTCAACACGCTCGACATCTCGGCGCTGGAGCCGGGCAGCCATTCATTGTTCATCCTGCTGATGCTGATCGGCGGTGGCAGCGCATCGACCGCCGGCGGCATCAAGGTCACGACCTTCATCGTCGCGTTGTTGGCGACGCTGGCGTTCCTGCGCCGCCGCACCCATCCGGTGGCGTTCAAGCGCAGCCTCGGCCACGAAGAAGTGATGAAGGTGCTGGCGTTGATTTCGCTGGCGCTGATGGTCGTGATGACCGCCACCTTCCTGCTGGTGTTGAGCCAGCCCGGCGATTTCCTCGCGCTGCTGTTCGAGGCCGCATCGGCTTTCGGCACCGTGGGCCTGAGCATGGGCGCGACCGGCGAGCTCGACACGTTCGGACGCGCGATCATCATCGCCCTGATGTTCCTGGGCCGCATCGGGCCGCTGGCGCTGGGCCTGTTCATGGCCACGCGCCTGACGCCGCGGGTGCGCTACCCGGCCGGGCGGATCTTCATCGGCTAACCGTCGGCGTCGCGCTCACGTCGGGCGGCGTCCGGATCCGAGGTCTGGTCAGGCACCTGCTCGGCGTCCTCCGTGGCACGTTGCGCCCCGGAGTAGCCGTCCCGGAAACCATCGACGAACGTGAGCGCGACCAGCACGCCGACGGTCCCGAGCAGTACGAACCCGACGGCCTTGGCGATATCGATCCAGGTGTGTCGCGCGTCACTCATGGCCGGCTCTCGAAACAACTCCGAATAATCCAGCCTAGGCGCGAGCCGCTGCGCATGAACCAATGGTCGCGATCGCCCCGTCGCTCAAGGCCGGGCGAGGCGCAGGCGAAGGTGCCAGGTCCGGCCCGCAGCGGGCTCGAAGAACCGACCGCCGAACGCGTTGACGCGCACGTTATCGATGTAGCGCTCGTCCAGCGCGTTGCCCACACCCAGCGACAGATCGACATCCAGCGAGCGCAGGTCCCAGCGCCGACCCGCGTGCAGGTCGACCGTGGCGTAGTCGTTGCTGGCCGCGGTGTTGGCATTGTCGGCGGGGATCGCCGATGCGGCGCGCAAGTCGCTGCCGGCATACCAGCCGCGCGCGCCTTCCCAGTCCAGCGACGCAAAGCCGCGATGGCGCGGCACGCCGGGAATCCGGTTGCCGCTGAAGTCACCGTCGGGAGTAGTGAAGCGGTCGAACTCGAAGTCGGTCGCGGTATAGCCGGCGCGCAGGCGCCATCGCTCGCTCAAACGCGCGGTGGCCGCAAACTCGAATCCGGCCCGGGTCGCGCGTCCGGCGTTACGGAAGAAGTCGCGGCCGCTGCCGGAAAACTCGGGCACTTCGAAGCTGACGATGGCGTCTTCGATGCGGGCACGATAAATCGCGGCCTCGTATCGAAGCCGGCCACCGATCCGGCCGCGCAGACCGGCTTCGAGGCTGCGCGCGGTCTGCGGGCCCAGCAGCGGATTGAAGCCGCCGCCGCTGCCCGGATCCGCCGGATTGGCCAATTCGGTGGTGGTCGGGGTCTGGAACGCGGTGCCGACATTAGCGTAGACCGAAACCGCCGCACCGGCACGCCAGACCAGCCCGAGCCCGGGACTCCACTCGCGCCACGTGCGGCGCCCGGACTGGTCGCCGTTGCTCAGGAAGCGGTCGTCGACATTTAGCCGGACCTCGTCGAAGCGCACGCCCGTGCGAAGCGTCCAGTCGGCCGAAAGGCGCAGCCGCTGCTGCGCGTAGACCCCGACCGACTCGACCCGCTCGCGCTGCGCGAGCACGCGCGCGCCGCGAATCCCGTCGGGATTGTCGAAGCGCTCGCGGTCATCGTTCTGGCGGCGCAGGTCGATACCCAGCGTCAGCCGTTGCGCAAACCCGGCCAGCGGCGCATCCAGCTCGTACTGGCCGTCCAGCCCCGTGAACTCGCGCTCGAATACTACCTGCCCCCCGCTCTCGAACGGCAGCCGGTTGCCGAAATCGCGCAGGAAGGCGAAACCTGTAACGGACAGTTGCTGATCGCGCTGCTCACCGAAGCGATGCGTCGCGCTGGCACCCAGGCGCCACTGCTCGAGCGACTCACCGGCGTCGAAGGCCACGTTGGCCTCCCTTGCTGCGCGCCGGTCAGCGCTGGCCAGCGCCGCCGTGATGCCGCCGGGGTCGAGCTCGTCCGGCGCCTCGAAATAGCCCGCCGTGGCGGTCACCTGGGTGTCGCGATCCGGCGCCCATCGCAGCTGCATGCCGGCGCGGTACTGGCGCACCGCGGCGTGGTCGCGAAAGCCGTCGGACTCGAACCGGCCGGCCGAGAACCGGACACCCAGCGTATCGCTGCCGCCGGCCAGCGAGGCCCGGGTATCGAGCAGGCCGTCGCGCCCGAAAACCTGATCGAAGCGCGCCGCGGGCGCCGCGTCCGGCGCGCGCGTGGAGATCCGGATAACGCCGCCGGCCGCGTTGCCGTAAAGGGCCGATGCCGGCCCTCGCAACACCTCGATCTTCTCCACGTCGGCCGGATCGATGGCGTCGAGCTGCGACTGACCGTCGGGCAGGGTCTGCGGGATGCCGTCGACGACGATGGCGACGCCGCGTACACCGAAGCTGGAGCGCGCACCGAAGCCGCGCAGCGACAGCCGCAGGTCCTGGGCGAAGTTGCCGGAATTCTGGACAAACAGCCCGGGCACCTGATCGAGCAGCTCGGCAAGGCTGGAAAGGGGCCGGCCGCGGCCGGCGTCTTCGGCATCGAGCACGGTGACGGCCGCAGCAACCTCGGGCTGTTGCAGGATCGAGCGCGTTGCCGTGACCTCGATCGGCTCCAGCTCGGCGGTCTGGGCGGCAGCAGTGCTCAACGCGAGGGCCGGAAGCAGCCCCCGAAGTGCGTGTCGCAACGGATTCATGACGTCGAAAAGGGGTGCGGGCGATGTCCGCCAGTGTAGCGGTCCGAACGCCGCTGCGGCGTTCGGCTCGGAAGTCCGGTAGCCCGGCCCCGGACGTCAGTACAATGGTGGTTTGAGCCGCCCCGGTTGCGCCGATGACGCTGCTGCTGTTCTACCTCTTTCTTGCCGTAGGCGTTTCATTCCTGTGCTCGATTCTGGAAGCCGTGCTGCTGTCGATCACGCCAGCGCACATCGCGGTGCTCAACGAGCGCGGCGCGAAGGCCGGCAAACTGCTCAGGAAACTCAAGCGCGACATCGACCGGCCGCTGTCGGCCATCCTGAGCCTGAACACGATCGCGCATACCTTCGGGGCCGCCGGCGTCGGCGCGCAGGCCCAGGTGGTGTTCGGAAACGAGTGGATCACGCTGACTTCGGCACTGGTCACGCTGGCGATCCTCGTGTTCTCCGAAATCATCCCGAAGACGCTGGGCGCAACCTACTGGAAGGGCCTGTCGCCTTTCACCGCCTATACCTGCCGGGTCCTGATCATCGCGATGTGGCCGCTGGTGGCGCTGTCCAAGGGCATCACGCGGCTGCTGGCACGCGGCGGACACGCACCCAGCATCAGCCGCGAGGAGTTCCGGGCCCTGGCGCAAGTCGGCACCCAGGAGGGCGTGTTCAAGGAAGAGGAATCGAACATCTTCCTGAACCTGATCCGATTCAGCGCGATCCGGGTCCAGGACATCATGACGCCTCGCGTGGTGGTGGTGAAATACCAGCAGGACACGACCCTGGCCGACATGATGGGGCGAGTCGACGAACTGGTCTTTTCGCGCTACCCGGTGTTCGGCGAAAACGACGAGGACATTCGCGGATACGTGCTCAAGGCCGACGTCATGCTCGAGCTGGCGCGCGGCAACCGCGACCGCACGCTTGCCGACCTGACCCGCGAAGTGCTGTTCGTGCCCGAATTCATCTCGCTCCGGGTGCTGTTCAGCCAGTTGCTGGCCGAGCAGGAGCACTTCGCCGTGGTGGTCGACGAATACGGCGGGCTCTCCGGCGTCGTGACGATGGAAGACGTGCTCGAGACGCTGCTGGGAATCGAGATCATCGACGAGAGCGACACCATCGAGGACCTGCGCAAGGCGGCGCGAGAAAAGTGGACGCAGCGCGCCAGGAAGCTCGGCCTGGAACTGCCCGAAACCGCGCCGGAGGATGAAGGCAGCGGCTCCTAGACTGGCCCGCCTCATTCAGGAACCGGAGCGGTCGCTTATCATGGACCGGAACCGACCCGCGGGAGGACTGATGAAACCAGGATTTCCGACCTCGATTGCATTCGCGGCCGCGCTGATGCTGACCGGCTGCGTCGACGACACCGGCGACGATGCCCAGGGACAGTTGCTGAAGGAGCACCAGCGTGCGCTGGAGCGGGCACGAGCCGTCGAGGACGAGGTTGCCGAGGCAGCGCGTGCGCAGCGGCAGCATATCGACGAGAGCACCGACGACGGATGATGCGTGTCCGCTCGAAGGCGGACTTTACGTAGTCATCAGCGGACCGGTGGCCAGCGGCGAGACGGCGACCGGAATGCCAACCGAACGAATCGGCCCCGCGCCCGGATCGGCAGATCGCATTGTAGTTTCCGGTCGCGAGCGCTACCCTTGAACCGAATCTTCAGGAGATCTCCAATGAAAGCCAAGTATTTCGTACCGATCGCCGCTGGCCTGGCGCTTTCCGTGCAGGCACAAGACCCCAACATCGCACCCGGCATGTGGGAGACCACGAGCACCGTGACCATCGCATCCGAGCAGTTCCCGATCCCGCCTCGGACCGATTCCAGCAGCGACTGCGTGACCGCCGAAGACATCGCTGAGGGGCAAGCCTTCCTCGAAGACAACGAGGACTGCGAGTTCACCAACAAGGACCTGCGTGCCGACGGCATGGACTACTCGATGGTCTGCAGCAGCCAGGACGGCAGCACGGTCACGATGAATGCCAGCATGAAATTCAACGGCAGCAGCATGAGCGGAACCATCGACGGCGAGATCGAATCGCCGATGGGCATGATGCAGATGAACGTCGAGATGAGCGGCGAACGCACCGGCGACTGCTGAGCCGGGATCGACCGCCAGGCACCGGATCAGCGACCGAGGCGCCGCTGATCCGGAGCGCCTCCCGGTCGCGCGGCCTCCGGGAGCCCGTGAACATCCCATCGCGAGCGCGGCCGCATCTTGCCGGAGGCTTCGACGCGGCTTCACAGCCCGCAGCACCCATGTTGATGCCCGGGTGACTCGAAACCGGGCGACGCGCGCGAGGGCATCGTTACCGCCCATTGGTTACACTGCCGAATCGCCCGATGAAGGACTCGACACAATGAACCGCGGACTACTCGCGGCGGCCTTCGGGCTCGTCCTCTGCACTACCGCCTGCCTGGCTGAAGCCCGGGCTTCCGATGCCGCATCCGGGAACGCACCATCGCCGGAGCGTCCCGTGGCCATCGCGATCCACGGCGGCGCCGGCACCATCCTTCGCGAGAACATGACCCCCGAGCGCGAACGCACCATTCGCGACGCGCTCGAGCGCGCCGTGCGCGCCGGCCACGAAGTTCTGCTGAACGGCGGACCGGCCATCGATGCGGTCACCGCTTCGATCACGCTGCTCGAGGACGCCCCCGAGTTCAACGCCGGGCGCGGCGCGGTGCTGACCAGCGAGGGCCGCGTCGAGATGGACGCCTCGATCATGACCGGTCACGATCTGGAAGCCGGGGCCGTCGCCGGGGTGCGCGGCGTCCGCCATCCGATCCTCGCGGCACGCGCGGTGCTCGAGAACTCGCCGCACGTGATGCTCGCCGGGCGCGGCGCCGAAGCGTTCGCGCGCGAGCAGGCGCTGGCGTTCATGCCCGAGGACTGGTTCATCACCGAATTCCGTCGCGATCAACTGGAGCGGGTCCGGGCGCGCGATTCGGGCTCGGCCGCGTCGGTCGCGACCGATGACCGCGACCGCTGGTTCTCGACCGTGGGAACCGTCGCGCTGGACCGAAACGGCAACCTGGCGGCCGGCACGTCCACCGGCGGCACGTCCAACAAGCAGTTCGGCCGCGTCGGCGATTCACCGATCATCGGTGCCGGAACCTACGCCGATAACCGAACTTGCGCCGTCTCGGCAACCGGGCACGGCGAATATTTCATCCGTCACGCGGTGGCCTACGCGATCTGCGCGCGCATGCAGCACGGTGCCCAGACGCTTGCTGAAAGCGCAAGCGCGGTGGTCAACAACGTGCTCGTCAACGCCGGCGGCGACGGCGGCGTGATCGCGCTGGACGCCGAAGGCAATATCGCCATGCCCTTCAATACCGCGGGAATGTACCGGGCCGAGATCGACCGGGACGGCCGGTTGACCGTCTCGATCTACCGGCAGGACTGAGCCGGCCCGGCGGGATCATTCCGGATGCTGACCGAAGCCAGCCCGTTTCAGTGCCCGTGGTGCGGGGAAACCAACGAGATCGAACTCGAACCCGGTGACGCGGGCCAGTGGGTGACCCAGGACTGCGCGGTGTGCTGCAGACCGATCGAGATCGAGCACTCCGATCGACCCGGCGAGGCGCCGCGACGAATCGAACGCGGCGATTGACCGCGCACGCGGTTCCTTGTGCGAGCGTACTCGTTGAAGACCCGGTGACCTTCGATCAGGAAGCGACCGCATCGACGCTCGATGCTCCCGACTCGCCGAGGCCGAGATTACGGCACAGCTTCAGGGTCGCCTGAGCGCGGTTGAGCGTATAGAAGTGGATTCCAGGCGCCCCCATGTCGAGCAACCTGCGGCACAGGTCGGTCACGACCTCCTCTCCGAATTGCCGGATGGACGCGAAATCCCCGGCGTCCTCCCAGGCCTTGACGCGCTTGAAGATCCACATCGGCATGTCGGCACCGCACATCGTTGAAAAACGCGCCAGGCGCGAGTAGTTGGTAATCGGCATGATGCCGGGGACGATGGGAATCCGGATATCGAGCCGATTGCAGTCGTCGAGAAACTGCTCGTAGGCATCGGCATTGAAGAAATACTGCGTGATCGCGCTGTCGGCGCCGGCCTCGACCTTCTCCTTGAAGTGCTCGAGATCGGTGAATGCGCTCGCCGACTCCGGATGATATTCGGGGTAGCAACCGACTTCGATCTCGAATCGGTCGCCGTAATTGCGACGAATATGCCGTACCAGGTCGGCCGCATGGTCGAAAACGCCACTGCCGCCGCCTGAGGGCTTGTCGCCGCGAAGAACCACGAGCCGGCGAACTTCGTTGTCGCGATAGGTATCGAGCAGCTCGTTGATGCTCTCGATATCCTCGGACATGCACGAGATATGCGGCGCGGCTTCGAGTCCGGTTTCGCGGTGGATGTTGAGCACGGTCTCGCGCGTTCGCGCTCGCGTCGATCCTCCCGCTCCGAAGGTCACGGACATGTACTCGGGCTTGAGCGCCGCCAGGTGATCGCGAGTGCGCTTGAACGCCTCGACCTGATCGTCGTTTTTCGGCGGGAAGAACTCGAAGCTCAGCTGTGGCTTGCTCATGGCGTTCCTGGGCGGTTGAATTCGGCGATGCGGACAGTCGTCGGCGCTGCCCGGTCGGAGGGAAACGCACCGGAAACCCGGCGCGCCGGACCCGGCAAAGCTGAAGGCGGAGACCGGACCGGGGCCGATGGTCGGCCCCGGCGTGCGCACCGGGATACCCTATCAGTAGCGGTAGTGTTCCGGCTTGTACGGGCCGTCGACGGTGACGCCGATGTAGTCGGCCTGCGCGTCGGTCATCCTGGTCAACTTGGCGCCCACGCGGTCGAGGTGCAGACGCGCGACCTTCTCGTCGAGGTGCTTGGGCAGAACGTAGACCTGGTTCTCGTACTTTTCCGGGTACTTGAACAACTCGATCTGCGCCAGCGTCTGGTTCGTGAACGAGTTCGACATGACAAAGCTCGGATGGCCGGTGGCACAGCCCAGGTTGACCAGGCGACCCCGTGCCAGCAGCGTGATGCGCTTGCCGTCGGGGAACGTGATCTGGTCGACCTGCGGCTTGATCTCGTCCCACTCGTACTGCTCGAGTCCGGCGACATCGATCTCGTTGTCGAAGTGGCCGATATTGCAGACGATGGCCTGATCCTTCATGCGCTCCATGTGGTCGCGGCGGATCACGTTGTAGTTGCCAGTGGCGGTCACGAAGATGTCGGCCGCTTCGACCACGCCTTCATCCTCGAGATCGACCACGCGATAGCCTTCCATCGAGGCCTGCAGGGCACAGATGGGATCGACTTCGGTCACCCAGACGTTGGCCGACAGCGCTCGCAGCGACTGGGCCGAGCCCTTGCCGACGTCGCCGTAGCCACAGACGATCGCGATCTTGCCGGCGACCATCACGTCGGTCGCTCGCTTGATTGCATCGACCAGCGATTCGCGGCAGCCATAGAGGTTGTCGAACTTGCTCTTGGTGACCGAGTCGTTGACGTTGATCGCCGGGAACTTCAGCGTGCCTTCCTTCTGCATGCGGTAGAGGCGATTGACCCCGGTGGTGGTTTCCTCGGTCACGCCGCGGATGTTGCGCAGCGCCTCGGAATACCAGCCGGGATTCGAGGACAATCGCTTCTTGACAGCCTTGAACAGCGCGGTCTCTTCCTCGCTGCCGGGGTGATCGAGAATCGACGGGTCCTTTTCCGCCTTGGCGCCGATCTCCAGCAGCATCGTGGCATCGCCGCCGTCGTCGAGAATCATGTTGGCAGTGCTGCCGTCCGACCACTGGAAGATCCGGTGCGTGAACTCCCAGTACTCGTCGAGGTTCTCGCCCTTGAACGCGAAGACCGGAATGCCCTGCTCCGCGATCGCGGCGGCGGCGTGGTCCTGCGTCGAGTAGATATTGCACGAAGCCCAGCGAACTTCGGCGCCGAGTTCGATCAGCGTCTCGATCAGCACCGCGGTCTGGATGGTCATGTGCAGCGAACCGGCGATGCGGGCGCCGGCCAGCGGCTTGTCGGCCGCATACTCTTCACGGGTCTGCATCAGACCCGGCATTTCGGTTTCGGCAATCGCGATCTCCTTGCGGCCGTAGGCGGCCTGGGAAAGATCGGCAACCACGTAGTCGTGATCGGTGGAGGCGATGTTCGAGTCGAACAGCACGCCTTTTCGAACGTCTTCTGGCTTGGCACTCATTGGGTACAACCTCTGATGTGTTCTGTCGTGAATGTTGCGATGAATCCTTCGTGCGGAGCCGGCCATGCCGGCCCCTCGACTCCTTCCCGTGACTCGGCCGCGCTCGTTACAGCCCGGCCGCTTCGCGCAGCGCCTCAGCCCGGTCGGTCTTCTCCCAGCTGAAGGTCGTGAACGTTTCTTCGGTCGGCTGGCCGTTGCGCTTGACCGTTGCCGTGACCTCCTCCGGCGGACGACCGAAGTGGCCGTGGGTCGCGGTCTGCCGATACATCGGGTGCAACAGGTCGAGCATCTTCAGGATGCCGTACGGGCGCAGATCGAAGTGTTCGCGCACCAGTGACTCGATCTTCTCTTCCGGAATCGCGTTGGTGCCGAAGGTGGTCACCGAAATCGACGTCGGCTCGGCCACGCCGATGGCATAGCTGACCTGGATTTCGCACTTCTCGGCCAGGCCGGCGGCCACGATGTTCTTGGCCACGTAGCGCGCCGCGTAGGCCGCCGAACGGTCGACCTTGGACGGATCCTTGCCGGAGAATGCGCCGCCGCCGTGACGGGCCATGCCGCCGTAGGTGTCGACGATGATCTTGCGCCCGGTCAGGCCGGCGTCGCCGACCGGTCCGCCGATCACGAACTTGCCGGTCGGGTTGATGTGATACAGCGTGTCGTTGTGCAGCCATTCGGAAGGCAGCACCGGCTTGATGATGTGTTCGCGCACGCCTTCGCGGATCTCGTCGAGTTCCACGCCCTCATCGTGCTGCGTGGACAGAACCACCGCATCGATCGCAACCGGCTGGCCGTCCTTGTAGCGCAGCGTGACCTGGCTCTTGGCGTCCGGTCGCAGCCAGGGCAGCGGGTTGTCGGTGTGCTTGCGCAGACGGGTATGGCGTTCCACCAGGCGGTGGGCGTAGAAGATCGGTGCCGGCATCAGCGCATCGGTTTCATTGGATGCGTAGCCGAACATCAGCCCCTGGTCGCCCGCGCCCTGATCTTCCGGCGTCTGGCGATCCACGCCCTGGGCGATGTCGGGCGACTGCTTGCCGATCATGTTGATCACCGAGCAGGTCTGGCCGTCGAATCCGACCTTCGAGGAGTTGTAGCCGATATCGGTGACGACCTGGCGAATCAGGTCTTCGAGCTCGACGTAGGCGGTGGTCGAAATCTCACCGCCGACGATGACCGCTCCGGTCTTCAGGAAGGTCTCGCAGGCGACGCGGGCATTCGGATCCTGCGCCAGGATTTCGTCGAGGATGGCGTCCGAAATCTGGTCCGCCATCTTGTCCGGATGGCCTTCTGATACCGATTCGGAAGTGAACAGGTAGTCTCTCATCGGTCGTTTTATCTCTTGATGCGGATAGAAAGATATGGATTGTAACGCATCCGCCCGGACGATGCATCCCCGGCCGCGGGTTCGCCGCTTCGCCGCCCCGTTCCCCGGTCGCCCCTGAACCGCTGCCCCTTCCCGCCTGCACCTCGACGAGCACCCCCGGAGTGTCGTGCGCCCGACCGGCGGCGCTATCATCGACCGGAACCCGGCGAGAGTGCCCTCCGATGCCCCAGCCGCAGACGCTATTGGATTTCAGCTTGCTGGCTGCGCTGTTTCACCTGGTGATCTCGCCGGTGGCCGCGATGCACGCACTGATGTTCAAACGCGACTCGCGGGCCGCGTTCGGCTGGATTGCGCTGTGCCTGCTGCTGCCCATCGCCGGACCGATCCTGTACGCGCTGCTCGGCATCAACCGGATCCGGCGGCGCGCACAGCGGCTGGAACTGCCGAGCCTGCGGGTCGGATTCGAACGGGGCCGTGGTCGAGTCGCCGAGCGCCACACCGAACCGGACCTGGGCGGCGACGCCCGTGAAATCGAGCCGATCGGCGCCAAGCTGAGTTCCCACCCACTGGCCGCCGGCAACCGCATTCGTGCATTGGCCAACGGCGACGCCGCCTACCCGAAGATGCTCGAAGCCATCGACGGGGCCGAACGCACGGTCTACATGACCACCTACATTTTCGACACCGACTCGAGCGGCGCTTCATTCATCGATGCACTCGCGCGCGCGCACAATCGGAGCGTGGACGTTCGCGTCGTCGTCGACGGGGTCGGCCAGTACTACAGCCGGCCGCGCGCACCCGGGCGGCTGAGGCGACGCGGCGTGCAAACCGCGGTGTTCCTCCCGCCTTCCCTGATGCCGCCGCGACTGTCGCTGAATCTCCGCAATCATCACAAGATCCTGGTTGTCGACGGGATCGACGCATTTACCGGCGGCATGAACATTGGCGACCGGCATCGGGTCACCGGCGAACCTCACGCCGACGGCGTCGCCGACCTGCATTTCGAGCTCAGCGGCCCGATCGCCGGGCAGCTCGAGGCGGAGTTCCTGCGCACCTGGGCCTTCGTCACCGGAGCACGCGACGCGCCCGGGCCGGCGCGTGCGCAGCCACTCGGCACGGTTCACTGTCGGACCCTGACAGACGGACCCGACGAGGATCTCGATCAGATCACCCAACTGCTGGGCGCGACCATCGCCCAGGCGCAGACCTCGGTCCGGATCATGACGCCGTATTTCCTGCCGCCGCGCGAATTGATTGGCGCACTTCAAGCCGCGAGTTTGCGCGGCGTGCGGGTGGCGCTGGTGCTGCCGGAAGCGAACAACCTGCCGTTCGTGCACTGGGCCACGCGCAACATGCTCTGGGAACTCCTGTACCAGGGCGTCGAAGTGTTCTACCAGCCGCCGCCGTTCAACCACTCGAAGCTGTTCGTGGTCGACGAATGCTATACGCTGATCGGCTCGTCGAACTGGGACTCACGATCGCTGCGCCTGAACTTCGAGCTGCAGGTCGAGGTGTTCGGCGACGATTTCGCCCGGCAGATGGCAACGCGAATCGACAGCGCGGCGCACGACGGCCGGCCGGTGACGCTCGATGAAGTCGATCAACGTTCGCTCCCGGCCCGCCTGCGCGATTCGGCGTGCTGGCTGTTCTCTCCCTATCTGTGAGCGCGGGCCGCCTTCGCGAACTGTGACGCGATCCGGCTGGGGCGTACAATGCCGGGCACCACTTCCTCGAAGGAGATCGCGAAATGACGCAGTTGATTCTCGGCCTGGTGCTGTTTCTCGGCATTCATTCGCTGTCGATCGTCGCGCCGCAGCTGCGCGAGCGGCTCGCCGGGAAACTGGGAGAATGGCCGTTCAAGGGCGTCTATTCGATCATCGCGATCGCCGGTTTCGTCCTGATCATTCACGGCTACGCCGCCGCGCGGCTGGAGCCGACGGTGCTGTGGGTGCCGCCGCAGTGGACCGTCCATCTCACCATGTTGCTGATGCTGCCGGTGTTTCCGGCGCTGCTGGCGGCGTATTTACCGGGCCGGATCAGCGCCGCCCTGGTGCACCCGATGCTGGTCGCGGTCAAGGCCTGGGCGGTGGCCCACCTGATCGCCAACGGCACGCTCGCCGATGTGCTGCTTTTCGGCACGTTCCTGGCCTGGGCAGTGGTCGACCGGATCTCGCTGAAGCGCCGCACGCCGCGCCCCAATCCCCGCGCGCCGGCCTCGAAGGTCAACGATGTCATCGCCGTGGTCGGCGGACTCGGACTCTACGTCGCGTTCCTGTTCTGGCTGCACGCGGCCTGGTTCGGTGTCGCACTGGTGAGTTGACGCAGGCCGGGCGCGCAGCGCAGCGGCGGCCGATGGCGAAGGCTATCGGTCGAAGCTCCCGTGCTGTCCGACCAGCCGCTGCCAGAGACTCCTTCGCCGCGATCCGCCGACGTCCTCTTCGGGCGTCGCCCCCGGAGCAGCCTCGGCCGACTGAATGCAGGTCATGACGACGTCGTCGATGATCGCGGGAGTGAACTGGTAGGGGTCGAAGCGGTCGAGATCGTGGCGGTGCAGCAACTCCTCAATCACCCGCTCGATTGCAACGAACTTCATCGACCAGGCCTCGAAACGGCGACTGCCGATCGGCCGCCGGGTCAGGCGCTCGACATCATGGTGGCGGGAGTCGCGGCAGATGCGTGCGAACAGTGCATCGACATCATCGGCCGAGCCCTCGAGGTACTGGAAAAAGCAGCCGTCTCCGAAGTGCAGCACACCGCCGATCCCACGCTGCCGGTTGTGGCGTCGGGAGTGGACCAGGATGCGATTGACTTCCGGGTGCACGCCATAGCTGCGCGGCGCGACCGCGAAAGAGGCCGTGGAACAGTACGACAGCGAGATGAGGTCGTTTCCCGATTGCATGCAGAAGGTCCGATTCGTCGGCGAGCATCGTATAGCAAGCGGGTCACCGGGCCGTCAACATCCCGTCGCGCGGGTACGCGCATTCGAATCATTCCCTTTTGGTAGTATCTCAGCGCTATGCGATACCTGCTGACCCTCTCGATTCTGCTGGCGCTGCTGTGGCTCGGACTGTCCGGAGTCTACAAGCCGCTGCTGTTCGCGCTCGGTGCCGGTTCGGTGCTGTTCGTCGTCTGGATTTCGAAGCGCATGGAGGTGGTCGGCGTCGAGCACAATCCGGTGCTCTACACCTGGCGGCTCCCGATCTACTGGCTGTGGCTGTCGTGGGAAATCGTGAAGTCCAACTTCGAGGTCGCCCGCGCCGCGCTCGCGCCGGCCCGTCATCTGCACCCCCGCATCGTCACGGTCCCGGTGAAACTGCATTCGGCGGTCGCCAAGGTGACTTACGCCAATTCGGTCACGCTGACGCCCGGAACGGTGACCCTGTTGCTCGAACCCGACGCCCTCGAGGCGCATGCGCTCACCGAGAAATCGGCCGCCGGCCTGAAATCCGGCGCGATCGCCCGCCGAATCGCCTGGATGGAGCAGCGCGGATGACCACGGTACTGGTGCTGACTGCGCTGGCGATCTTCGCGACCATGGCGCTGGCGTTGACCCGGGCGCTGAAAGGGCCATCGGTCTACGACCGCATCGTCGCGGTCAACATGTTCGGCACCAAGACCGTCCTGATCATCGCCCTGATCACCGCGATCAGCGGAAACGACGACCTGATCGATGTCGCGCTGGTCTATGCATTGATCAATTTCATCGCCGTGGTCGCGGTCCTCAAGCTTTCGCGCATGGGCAACCTGGCCGCCTCGGGCGAGGGAGATATCACCGATGGTTGAGACGATCCTCCAGGTCCTCTCCGCGGCGATGCTTCTGACCGGCGGCCTGTTCGGCGTGCTGGGCGGAATCGGCGTGCTGCGCTTCCCGGATTTCTACAGCCGGCTGCACGCCGCGGGCATGGCCGACACGCTGTGCGCCTTCCTGATCATCGGCGGACTGCTGATCCAGGCCGGGCTGGCGCTGGTCAGCATCAAGCTCCTGCTGATCCTGCTGTTCATGATCTTCACCACGCCGACTGCGAGCCACGCGCTGGCGCGCGCCGGCCTGGCGGCAGGTCTTGCACCGAAGACGGCCGACAACACCGTGCCGAAGCCGGACCGCGGAGGTGCGTCATCGAATATCTGATCGACATCTCGTTGCTGACCCTGCTGGTCGTCGTCGCCGTCGCCATCGTGGTTGTCCGGGACCTGCTCTCGGCAGCCATGTTGTTCGCGATCTATTCGCTGCTTTCGGCCGGGCTGTTCACGGTGCTCGACGCCGGTGACGTCGCGCTCACCGAAGCCGCCGTCGGCGCGGGCATTTCGACCATTCTGTTTCTTGCCGTACTCGCCATGGCCGACCGTCACGAGCGTCCGGTGCGCGGCCACAATGCACTGGCGCTTGCAGTCGTGACGCTGACCGGGGCCAGCCTGATCTACGCATCGGCCGACCTGCCCGATTTCGGCGCCGCCGACGCGCCCGCGCAGACGCACGTCGCCCGGTACTACGTCGAGAACACCTATTCCGACATGGGGATCCCGAACATGGTCGCCGCGGTACTGGCCAGCTACCGTTCGATCGATACGATGGGCGAAGCATTCGTGATCCTGACTGCGGCCCTGGCGGTCGTCGCGCTGCTCTCGGCGCCGCCGCGCAGACGCCGCCGCAAAAAGCCCGAGGCCGGCAGCGAGGCGCCGCCATGAGAACCAACGGCATCCTGCGCCTGGTCGCTCGATTCCTGATCCCGCTGATCATGCTGTTCGGGCTCTACATCCAGTTCCACGGCGAATACTCGCCGGGCGGTGGATTCCAGGCCGGCCTGGTGTTTGCCTCGGCGTGGATCCTGTTCGCGTTGATCTACGGCCTGGATTCGGCGCTTCAGGTCATCCCTTTGCGGGCCCAGTACGTCGGCGCCTGCCTGGGCGTCCTGCTGTATTGCCTGATCGGCGTGCTCGGCGTTGCGCTCGGCGGGCGTTTTCTCGATTACGGACCGCTGGCCGAGTCGCCGCAGGCAGCCCAGCAAGCCGGCATCATCCTGGTCGAGTTCGGCGTCGGGCTGACCGTGGCGACGGTGGCGATGCTGTTCTTCACGCTGTTCGCGCGCCGCAAGTCCGAACTCGAACGACTCGGCGAGGATGCCTGATGGCCTGGCTCGGACACTTCAACTACTGGGTCGTCATGATCCTGATGATGATCGGGTTCTACACCGTAATCGCCAGGGGCAACATGATCAAGAAGATCATGGGCCTGAATCTGTTCCAGACCTCGGTGTTCATCCTGTTCATCTCCGCCGGAAAGATCCTGGGCGGGTCCACGCCGATCTATGCCGAGGGCGTGACGGTGTATTCGAATCCCCTGCCCCATGTGCTGATCCTGACTGCGATCGTGGTCGGTGTCGCGACAACCGCGGTCGGCCTGGCGCTGGCCGTGCGCATTCGTGAGGCCTACGGAACCATCGAAGACGACGAATTGATCGACCCCGTCGACCAGCGGCCCGACGATGCGGAGCCGACCGGACCCCGGGACACGGACGGCTGGGTCTGATGGCCATTTCGGAATGGCTTCCCTTCAGCGTGCTGGTTCCGCTGATCGCCGCCCCGATTTGCGCACTGCTGCCGGGCCGGGCGCTGCCGTGGCTGCTGGCGTGGCTGGCGGCATTGGCCTCGCTGGCGATCACGGCCTCGGCCTTGCCGCAGTTGTGGCAGGGCGCGATATCGTATCCGTTCGGCAACTGGCCGCCGCCGATCGGCATCGAATACCGCATCGACGCGGCCAACGGGCTGGTCGCGCTGCTGGTTTCGGCTGTTGCTGCATTCGTGCTGCCCTGGGCTCGCCCGATCAACGAGCACGAGATCCCGGAACGCCAGGGCGTCTTCTACGCCCTGTTCCTGCTGGCGTTCGCCGGCCTGCTCGGCATTACGCTGACCGGCGACGCGTTCAACGTATTCGTGTTCCTGGAAATTTCCTCGCTGTCGACCTATGCGCTGGTGGCGCACGGCTGGGATCGGCGCGCGCTGCTGGCGTCGTTCCGGTATCTGATCATGGGTACGGTGGGCGCGACCTTCCTGCTGATCGGCATCGGCTTCCTGTACATGATGACCGGCACGCTCAACATGGCCGACCTGGCCGAGCGGCTTCCGGAGGTCCAGGACACGCGTACCGTGCGCGCGGCGCTGGCGTTCATCGTCGTCGGCCTCGGGCTCAAGCTGGCGCTGTTCCCGCTTCATCTGTGGCTGCCCAACGCCTATGCCTACGCGCCCAGCTTCATCAGCACCTTCCTGGCGGCCACGGCGACCAAGGTGGCGCTATACGTGATGCTGCGCTTCGCGTTCACGGTCTTCGGCGTCGAATACAGCTTCGACGCGCTGCCGCTGGGCGCGGTGCTCATGACGCTGGCCATCGCCGGCATGTTCGCCGGTTCGTGGGTTGCGATGTTCCAGCGCAACCTCAAGCGCCTGCTGGCCTACTCGTCGGTGGCGCAGGTTGGTTACATGGTGCTCGGCGTTTCGCTGGCCACCAGCGCCGGCGTCGCCGCAGGCATGCTGCATCTGTTCAACCACGCACTGATGAAAGGCGCGCTGTTCATGGCGCTGGGCACGCTGTTCTGGCGCGTCGGTAGCGTGCGCCTGGACCGGCTGGCCGGCATCGGCCGCGAAATGCCCTGGACGATGACCGCGTTCGCGCTGGCGGGTCTGAGCCTGATCGGCGTACCGTTGACGGCAGGATTCATCAGCAAGTGGTACCTGGTGCTGGCCGTGCTCGAGGCCGGACAACCCTGGCTGATCGCGCTGATCATGATCACCTCGCTGATGGCGGTCTACTACGTCTGGCGGGTGATCGAGGCCGCGTGGTTCACGCCGGCGCCGGCCGGCCGCGAGCCGGTGCGTGAAGCGCCGGTGCGGCTACTGGTGCCGGTGTACGTGGTCGTGGCCGCGAATTTCTGGTTCGGCATCGATACGCGACTGACGGTCGGCGGTGCCGAGGCGGCCGCGCGCGCGCTGCTCGGGGTCGGGCCGTGACCGCAGACATGCTGCTCAGCCCGCTGACGGTCGTGCTGATCCCTTTGGTCGGCGCGCTGCTGATCGCGCTGGCCGGCGACCGCGACCGGTTGCGAGACGCGCTGGGCTGGATCACGGCGATCGCCTTCTTCTCCGGCGTCGTGGCCCAGGTCGGGCCGGTGCTCGACGGCGCCGGGCGCAGCCAGCACGTGTGGTCGCTGATGCCCGGGCTGGACATTGCATTCGCGGTGGAGCCGCTGGGCCTGATCTTCGCGCTGGTCGCCGCCACGCTGTGGCTGGTCGCGACGCTGTACGCGCAGTGCTACATGAAAACGCTGGGCTATCGCCACCTCGGGCGCTTTTTCGCCTGCTACGCGATCGCGCTGGGCGCGGCGGCCGGCGTTGCGTTCTCGGCCAACCTGCTGACCCTGTTCGTGTTCTACGAGGTGCTCAGCCTTTCGACGTATCCGCTGGTGGCCCATTCCGGCACCGCCAAGGCCCGCGACGGCGCGCGCATCTACCTCGGTTATCTGCTGGCCACATCCATCGGCCTGCTGCTGGTCGCGGTGCTGTGGGTCTGGCATTCGACCGGCACGCTGGAGTTCACCCCCGGAGGCATCATCGCCGGTCATATCGATCCGGTCTGGATTCCGGTGCTCGCGGGACTGTTCATGCTCGGAATCGGCAAGGCCGCGCTGATGCCGGTGCACCGATGGCTGCCGGCGGCGATGGTCGCGCCCGCGCCGGTCAGCGCGCTGCTGCACGCCGTCGCCGTGGTCAAGGCCGGAGTGTTCTCGGTGCTCAAGGTGGCGGTGTTCGTGTTCGGCACCGATACGCTGGTCGACACCGGGGCCGGACTGTGGATCTCCTGGGTGGCGGCGTTCACCATCGTCGCCGCTTCGCTGATCGCGCTGCGGCTCGAGGATCTCAAGGCACGACTGGCCTACTCGACGATCTCGCAGCTCAATTACATCGTGCTCGGGGCGATGGTGGCCACGCCGCTGGCCGTGATCGGGGCTGCGATGCACATCGCCATGCACGCGGTGGCCAAGATCACCTTGTTCTTCGGCGCCGGCGCGATCCAGGTCGCGCACGACCGCAAGAAGGTCGCCGAACTCGACGGGCTGGGCCGGGCAATGCCGATCACCTTCGGCGCGTTCACCATCGGCACACTTAGCATCATCGGCCTGCCCCTGTTCGGCGGCGCCTGGTCGAAGTGGTACCTGGTGCTCGGCAGCCTGGAAGCGCACCAATGGGTGCTGGTCGGGGCGCTGATGGCCAGTTCCCTGCTCAATATCCTATACCTGCTGGTGATACCGATCCGGGCGTTCTTCGCGCCGGCCGCCGAAGGCGTGCCGAACCACTATGCCGAGGCGCCGTGGCCGATGCTGGTGGCGATGACGCTGACCGCGGCGGGCTGCGTGGCCCTGTTCTTCTGGCCGGATCCGCTGTACCGGCTGGCCGGGATGCTGCTCGAAGGAGGTACATCGTGAACGAGCGAACGCGACGCCTGGGCCTGCGCACCCTGATCGTCGCGGCGATCGTGCTGGGCGCGGCCGGCATCTGGATCCGGCCGGACAAGGGCATCGACGCGATGCCCGGTTTCTACCCGCTGACCGGCGCCGTGATCGTGGTCGCTGTCGTGCTGACGGTGCGTCTGCTGCACCGCCTGCTGTCGCGTCCGGAGGACGAATACGATGCCGATTGAACTGCTCCCGGTCGGCATCTTCTACGCCGGTGCCGTGCTGGCCGCGCTGGGGCGCGTCACCGCGCCGTGGGTGGCGATCGCCACCCCGCTGGCGGCCGCAGCCGCCTCGGTCTGGCTGCTCGCGCCCGGGGTCGCAGCCGACTGGTCGGTCATGAGCCATTCGCTGGCGGTGCTGCGGGCCGACCCCATGAGCCTCACATTCGTCGCGCTGTTTCACGTGGCTGCGCTGGCCACCGCCGTGTATGCGCTGGAATGGACCGATCGCCTCCAGGCTTCGGCGATGCTCGGCTATATCGGCTCCGGCGTCGGCGCGGTCCTGGCGGGCGACCTGGTCACGCTGTGGCTGTTCTGGGAAATGCTGGCCCTGACCTCGGTGCTGCTGGTCTGGGCACGCGGAACCCCCGAAGCCACCGCCGCGGGCATTCGCTACCTGGTCTTCAACGTCCTGTCGGGCGTCGTACTGCTGGCCGGCATCGGAGCCCTGGCGGTCGCAGGAAATGACCTGGCGGTCGGCCCGCGGACCCTGGATTCCGCAGGTGCCTGGCTGCTGCTCGTCGCATTCGGCATCAAGGCCGGATTCCCGCTCCTGCACAACTGGATTCCCGACGCCTACCCGAAATCGTCGCTGACCGGCTCGGTGATCCTGGTCGCAGTCACCACCAAGGTCGGCGTCTATGCCCTGGCGCGGACCTTCGCCGGCGAAGAGCTGCTGCTGATCGTCGGCACGCTGACGGCGCTGTGGCCGCTCTTCTACGTGATGGTCGAAGACGACCTGCGGCGGGTGCTGGCCTACAGCCTGATGGTTCAGATCGGTTTGATGATTGCCGCCGTCGGCGCCGGCAACGCGATTGCGCTCGACGGCGTCACGCTGCACGTGGTCATGGACGTGCTGTTCAAACTGTTGCTGTTCATGGCACTGGGCGCGGTTCTGGTCCGCGCCGGCACCGTACGCGCCAGCGAGCTGGGCGGACTCGGCCGATCCATGCCCTGGACCATGGGCTTCGTGGTGGTGGGTGTTCTGGCCAATGCGGCCATGCCCGGGACCGGCGCCTTCGTCAGCAAGAAACTGCTGCTCGGCGGCATCGAACATGCCGGCATCGCCGCGCCCTGGTACGCGCTGCTGACGGGCCTGTCTGCGGTCGGCCTGCTCTACGTCGGCGTCCGCGTGTTGTACGAGGCGTTCATCGCCCCGGCCAGAAAACCCGTGCAGGCAACCGACGCATCGTGGCCGATGCGGATTGCGATGGGCGGCGTCGTGCTGATCCTGCTTGCCACCGGCCTGGTGCCCGGATTGACCGATTCGCTGCGGCCGTTCGGCAGCGACTACGATCCGGTCAAGGCGACCAAGATCCTCGGCCAGCTCCAGCTGCTGGTGTTCGCGCTGTTGATCTACGGCCTGATGGCGCGCGCGGGACTGGCGCTGCCGCCGTCCGGCCGGCGCACGCTGCTGGATAGCGAATGGCTGTACCGACGCTGGATCCCATCGATCGCGGCGCACGTTGCCGATGCGTTGAGTCGGACCGCCGGCGCGCTGGGCGGCTGGATCCGGTTTGGCGATCGCCAACCCGGCAAGGGCTGGGTCGCCGCATCGCTGGGACGCAGCTGGCCGACCGGATCGATGGCGTTCTGGACCGTGGCGTTACTGGTCGTGCTGCTGTTTGCGGGCGTCTGGCGCAGCCAGAGCTGATCCCGATGGGATTCAGGGACGCCGCGAATCATCCCGCTCGCGGCGGATCACGCGATATTCGACCCGAAGCGGATCGTCTTCGCGCTCCGGACGACGTTTGCCGACCAGCCAGTTGCGGATCGTCAGACCGATGCCGCCGAGAATGGCCAGGCCGGCGGCCACAGCCAGGAACACCATGCCGACGAAGAAACTGACGGCGAGAATCGCCATACCCAGCAACGCCAGCCCGAACCGGGCCAGCGGACTGTCGGGTACGCGATAGAATGAATTTCGAAACTCTCTCATATGTACCGTGACCACAATCGAGCCCGATCAGTTCCTGCTGTCTTCCGCGGAACTCGCCGAAGGCGCATTCCGCGAAGTGGAGCTTGAATTCGACGGACGACCGGTCTGGCTGGTCGTGACCCGTCATCAGGGTACGCCACGAGCATGGCTCAATGTGTGCCCACACGCCGGCCGGGCGTTGAACTGGGCGCCCGACCGGTTCCTTACCGATGACCAGGGACGGCTGGTCTGCAGCGCGCACGGCGCCGTGTTCGAACCGGCGCAGGGGCTTTGTATTTCAGGTCCGTGCCAGGGTTCCGGCCTGACTTCGGTCGCCGTCTGCGAGCGCAACGACGAGGTTCGCACCGCCGCCTGAAACCGCCCGGGGACCGGAAGCGTACGCGTACAATTTTCAGTCGATCTTGCCGCGAAAGCGGGCGAGCGAAACCACCGAAAGCGAAGGAGAGCCACCGTGGGCATCGAAATCGTCGGTCTGGGCAGTCTGATCTGGGTGATCATCGTGGTCTGGGCCATCGTCAAGACCGCGCAGGCGCGCGTCGGCGCCTTCGTGCGCTTCATGTGGATTCTGGTGTTGATCCTGCTGCCGGTTCTCGGCTTCATCGCCTGGATCTTTTTCGGGCCGAAGGGGTGAGTCCGGGGTCTGTGATCCGGGTTCCGGGTTCCGACTCCCGACCGCCGACTTCCGACCACTGAGTCCGTTGCCGAGCCGCGACTGCTACCATCGCCCTCAACGCCCCCCGACCCGAGTCCGATGAACGTTCCCGGCCCCGATTTTCGTACCATCTGGCTGCACCCCGACGATTCGGAATGCGTGCAGATCATCGACCAGCGCCGGCTACCGCATCGCTACGAGGTTTGCGATCTGCGCTCGCATGGCGAAGGCGCCGAGGCAATCCGCGAAATGCTGGTTCGCGGTGCGCCGCTGATCGGCGCGACCGCTGCATGGAGCCTGTACCTGGCTGCGCTCGAGGCCGAGCGCGCGGGCCTGAAAGGACCCGAGCGAGCCGAATTCGTGCGCCGCGCCGCAGCGACGCTGGAGGCGACCCGGCCGACCGCGGTCAACCTTCACTGGGCGCTTCGGCGGATGCTGCGGTGCCTCGACGAGGCC
Source organism: uncultured Halomonas sp. (assembly GCA_964415285.1). Classification (GTDB taxonomy): domain Bacteria; phylum Pseudomonadota; class Gammaproteobacteria; order Xanthomonadales; family Wenzhouxiangellaceae. The sequence goes on from CAYPZP010000003.1 coordinate 48,281, forward strand.
CGGCCGAGCGACGCGCTGGCGCAGCGCCTGGCGGGCGAAGCGGAGACCATCTGCGACGAGGATGTCGAGATCTCGCGTCGAATCGGCGAGCACGGTCTGCGGCTGATCGAGGAGATCGCCGAACGCAAGGCGGGTCAGCCGGTCAATATCCTGACCCACTGCAACGCCGGGGCGCTGGCGACGATCAACTGGGGCACGGCCACCGCACCAATGTACATCGCCGCCGAACGCGGCATCCCGATTCACGTCTGGGTCGACGAGACCCGGCCACGCAACCAGGGCTCGCAGCTCACCGCCTGGGAACTCGCGCAGGCCGGAATCGACCATACGGTGATCGTCGACAACGCCGGCGGTCATCTGATGCAGACCGGCCGGGTCGACCTTTGCATCACCGGCACCGACCGGACCACGCGAACCGGCGATGTCGCCAACAAGATCGGCACCTACCTCAAGGCGCTGGCAGCCCGCGACAACGGGGTGCCGTTCTTCGTGGCACTGCCGTCAACGACTATCGATTGGGACCTGGACGACGGGCAACGCATCCCCATCGAGGAGCGCAGCGCAAAAGAGGTCACCGACATCCCGGGACTGGACGGCGGCGAGATCCGCACCGTGTGCACCGTCGGCGAGGGCTCCGCCGCGGCCAACCCAGCGTTCGACGTCACACCGGCGCGCCTGGTCACCGGCCTGATCACCGAGCGCGGCATCTGCGAAGCCAGCGAGGCCGGGCTGGCGGCGCTGTTTCCCGAACGCGCGGCGACGCGGCGATCGGCGTGATCGACGAGGGCTACACCAAGTACCGCTGCGAGTGGCGCAAGGTCCCGCCGCTTTGCGACGAGGCGCTCGCAGACCTCAACAACTGCAGGAACCGGCTCCATGACGCCGGGCTGGTCGGCTATTACGCCGAACACGGTGTCGGCTTCGGCAATCTCAGCGTTCGGAGCGATCGAGGCAACCGCTTCGTCATCAGCGGCACCCAGACAGGACACATCCCGCGCACCGGGCCGGAACACTACGCGGCCGTCACCGGCTACGACATCGACGCGAACCAGGTCTGGTGCGAAGGTCCGGTGCAGGCGTCTTCCGAAGCGCTGACGCATGCGGCCATCTACGAGCTCGATCCGGCAATCTGCGGCATCGCCCACGTCCACAGCGCCCGGCTCTGGAAACGTCTGATCGACCGTCTGCCGACGACCTCGGCCCAGGTTCCCTACGGCACGCCGGAAATGGCGCACGAGTTCGAGCGGCTCTACCGCGAGTCCGATCTGGCCGAGACCGGCGTCGCCGTGATGGCCGGCCACGACGAGGGAATCGTCGCCTTCGGCAGCGACATCGACGAAGCGACCCGGAGGATCCTGGCGCTGGAGCAATCCCCGGACTGAATCCCGGGTGATACCCGTTTCGCAAGCGAAGTCCGAATCGGCGTCCCACCGACACCTCGAACGAAAAGGCCGCCATGCGGCGACCTTGTATCATTTGGCACGCCCGTAGGGATTGCTGCGCGGACCACGGCCCGCTTGGCCTTCGGCCTGAGCCGCGATGCGGCTCAGCGAGCTCGCGCGGCAGCGCTGCGTGCCGGCCCGCGCTCGGTTCGAACCCCGGCGGTTCGAATCGTCGTCCTACCGACAACTCAAATGAAAAAGGCCGCCATGCGGCGACCTTGTTCATTTGGCGCGCCCGTAGGGATTCGAACCCCAGACCTCTGCCTCCGGAGGGCAGCGCTCTATCCAGCTGAGCTACGGGCGCAAAAACTCGCGCTTCAAATTGTATCCCGCTACGTCGCAGGGCTTGGTTCGCCCCGAGATCCCTGCGTTGGGAGATCAGCCCGGGAATTGGCTGAGCGACGGACAAACCACGGGCCGAACACGAAATTGTACCTGATTCGGCGGGGATGTCAGCCGACCGCATAGCGAAAAGCGTTGTCGCCCGGGCGGCGGCCGTGGGCTGGCTGTTCCGGAAAATCAGAGTCTACTGCGGCTGGCTCGTATGCATGAAGATCAAATTCAAAGGCGTTTCGCCCCGCGCTTCGCGCTTGCGGGCGAAACGCCGTTGACGTTGACTTTCTTGCTGAACCACTTCGCCTCGATCCGTAAATTCAAAGTCTGGATCGAAAGTCAACCGCGATTCCACCATGGGTCCAGTCGGCCCGATCCGGGACGGATCGCCCACGCCCGCCATCCCGGCGCCATCGAGCGCGCCGAAAATCCGGTTTGGACGCGGCACGACCCGGGCGGCTACCATGCAGCGCAAGGGACGGGGCGGGGCTGCATCAACGGGAGCGCGTCATGAAGTCCATTCGAATGCTCAAGATCGTCCTGGTCGTGTGCATCGGCTTGCAGGCATTGCTATATGCGATCAACAATCTACTCAATCTCGACGCGGCATTCGGCGCCATGGACTACGTCTTCTCGATGGCGGATCACGCCTACTACAGCAATTCGATGGGCCCGGTCATCACCTGGGCCCCGTTGATTTGGCTGGTCCTTGCGATCGTGATCGCGACCGAGGCCTTGATCGGGTGGTTCTGCTTCAAGGGCGCTCGGGATATGTGGCAGGCGCGTTCTGGCGATGTCGGGTCGTTCGCGCTTGCGCGCCGTGACGCGATCCTCGGTTGCGGGCTGGCGATGGCGCTGTGGATCGGCCTGTTCATGGCCGGCGGCGGGGCCTATCTGCAGATGTGGCAGACCGAAACCGGGATTGCGTCGCTCGAGGGCGCTTTCATGTACGCCATTTCCTCGGCGGTGGTATTGCTGTTCGTCAATCAGCCCGAAGGCCCCGAGCCGAGCGCCTGAGCCCGCGGTTTCAGCGCTCCGCGATCAGCTCGATGCGCGCGACGTCGATCCGGGCCTCGAAGGCCTCGCCGTAGGCGACCACCGCGATCGATTCGAGACGCGAAACGTCCGGCCGCCCGTCGATCGATTTGCCGGCGAAGGCGTCGAGCGGGACGGTTCGTTCGGTCCATTCGGCTTCTACCGGCAACTCGGCGCGATAGTACTGCCAGGGCCGGCGCGTGTCGGGCGTTCGAAGGTGCAGGAAGTAGGGACCGGGGGCGCCGCGGACGACGACCCGGATCGCGTCGTAGCCCGAGGCGTCGAGCCGCGCCCCGTTGCGAACCAGCGGCAGTCGCGCCTGGATGAACCCGCCGTTGTTGTCCAGGCGGACGCTGCCGGCGATCCGCAGCGCGGGTCCGCGATCACTGTCGACGAGGGTCGCCTGCATGTCCGATACGCCGCCCATGACGCGGTCGGTGAATCCGCGCCAGGTCGTCCCGAATGCCGAGCGGCCGGCGGCATCGGAGAAATCATCGATCAGCAAGGTATCGGCGTTCGACATGCACACCCCCGAATTCAGGAAAACCAGTGCCAGATGCGCTTTCGACGCCGCCGCAGTCAGGAACAGTCGCGCTGGTAGGCATTCTGCAGCGCCCTTCGCTGAGCGCGCAGCCGGTTGCCGCGCGGTTCGGAATAGCCGGCGCGCAGGCGCTGCTGCACCGCGTCCAACCGCTCCAGGTAGTCCCGGCACACTTGCTCGGACCGTTCGGCGACCGACGCGTTCGCGGCTCCGGCCCGGGTCGTCCCGGAGCCGGCGTCGTTTGGTGTCGCGCTCGTCCTGCGCCGCGGCGCAGGGTCCGGCGTGTAGGTCGACAAGCGCGATTCGTCTTCACCGACGATGCGGTAGCGGACGCCGACCGGCTCCTGGTCCGAGAAATGGCGCGCTCCGTTTTCGTCGAACCACTCGTAGATTTGTGCCTGCACGCCGCCCGTGAGCGCGATCAGTAACCCCGCTGCGATGCGTATCCGCATGTCCTGCTCTCCCCGTATGCCCGCAATCAGCATGCCACAGCCCGGGCAAACTCCGGGCTTCATACGCTGCGCCGGTTCGGAAAGGCGCGCAGCGTGCCGGTGAAGATCAGGTACTGGGCCAGCGTGTAGCAGCCGACGATGACGATCTCTCCGGCGGGGACGGTGACGATGAAGCGGTCGATTCCGATCAGCGAGTCGGCGATCACGAAAAGGCAGGCGCCGGCGTAGACCCGGCCCGGAGAGGGTGCTTCGAATCCGGCGGCCAGCGCAGCCATCGCCACCAGTGCCGAGACATAGATGAACACCGGCAACAGGAACGCCCCGAGTCCCGGCAGCATCATGGCCAGCAGCAGCGCGCCGTAGACGGCGACCGGCAATCGGAAGCCCGGACGCTCGCCCAAGGCCTGTCGCCGCCCCAGGAAAGCAGTCGAATAGGCTGCCTGCGTGACCAGGAAACACAGCAGCCCCTGCATCAGGAATTCGACCCGGTCCAGCGCCAGGAACACGTCGCCGGCGGCCGAAAACACGAAACCGACGGCCATCGGCACGCCGAAGCGCCGGGGCAGGTTGAAGGCCAGTACCGCGGCGGCCAGCAGCATCGGCGCGGCCTTCAGTGCCCAGTCTCCGGGGAAGCCGGCCGTGAACAGCGTCAGCCAGTAGCCCGCGCCGAGCGTCGCGAAGGCGATCGGTGCGATGCGCGCGCAGCGATCGGCCATCGATCCGGTCATGCCGGCTCGGCTTTCCACTTGACGTTGCACCCGACGCTGGGGATCTGATCGGCGTCGGGTCGCTCGCCGCGAAGCAGCGTGTCGACCGCCGCGCGGAGTTCCGCGCCGGTCACCGCACGGTCGTTTCCCGGCCTGGCGTCGTCGAAGCGGCCTCGATAGGCTAGCCGGCGCCCGGCGTCGAAGACGAAGAAGTCCGGCGTGCAGGCCGCGCCGAACGCGCGCGCCGTGTCCTGGTTGTCGTCGTGGAGATAAGGAAACGGGAATTCGCGAAACTCGGCGAGTTCCTTCATCCGATCCGGCGCGTCCTGCGGGTAGCGGCGGACGTCGTTGGCGCTGATCGCCGCGATCCCGACCTCGTCGCAAGCGTAGTCGCGGCCGAACCGCACCAGACCGTCGAGGACGTGCGTGACGAACGGGCAGTGATTGCAGATGAACATGACGACGGTCGCCTTCGTGCCCGCGATGTCGTCGAACCGGGTCGTGCGGCCGGTCACGGTGTCGGGAAGCTCGAAGGCGGGCGCCGGCGTGCCCAGTCCGGTCATCGTCGATTCGGTCTTCGCCACTTTGGTTTCTCCGGGTTCGATTCGGGCGGGGTGACGATGCAGATCGGGTTCAACCCGCGCGCCGGGCCTTCCACGCCTCGATCGTTGCACGCGGCAACGGGAAGTAGCCGTTGACGACCTCGCTCGCGTCGACCGTCGGGTCCGGAATCAGCCGGATGTGCCAGCCGGCACCCGGTTCGATCGCAATGAGGTCGTCGACCTCGAACAAGTCGTCGCGGTGCACCGATTGCTTGCCTCCGAGCAACTCGGCCTTGGCGCGCGCCTTGATCGCGGATTTGCTGGTTCCGGCGAAGAAACCGAAGGCGTGCCGCTCGCCGAATTCGCCCGGTGCGTAGCCGCCGATGTTGACGAAGTACAGCCGCGCGCCGCCGTGTCCCGGCTCGCGGTGCAGCTCGACGCGATGGCCGTCGACGGCGTCGAGCCGGGTCCAGGCATCGACATGCAGCCCGTCGGGCTCGCCGAACCAGGCGTCGAGCAACTGCTCATGGCAGTCTTCCAGATCCGCGCCGACGGCGAAGGCCACATCGTGCAGTTCGACTCGGGCCCGTCGGGCGCGGCCGCCGAGGCAGACGGCGAACAGGCGCGGGTCGTTCAATCTGCGGGGGTCCTGATTCATGGCTGCTCATCATGCCTCAGCTCGTGTCGAGGCGCCGGCCCGATCGCGGGTCACTTCCGCTCGGGCTTGAATGCTGCCGGATCGAACCGCTTCATCAGATGCCGGTACTGCCAGGTGAAACCCGGCCACAACGTGGTGTTGCGTCCCGTGTCCGGGTGCAGGTACCAGCTCGAGCAGCCGCCGCTGTTCCACACGCTGCCTTCGAGTCGGTGCTGCAGCCGGTCGTTGTAGCGACGCTGCCGCGATCGGTCGACTTCCAGGACCTGCGTGCCGGAGCGCTCCCGGTAGTCCAGCGCCTGGAGGATGAAGCCGATCTGGGCCTCGATCATCAGGATCACCGAATTGTGCCCCAGCGCCGTGTTCGGTCCCATCAGCAGGAACAGATTGGGGAATCCGCTGACTGCAACGCCGCGCCATGCTTCCGGTCCGCTGGCCCAGATGCGCCCCAGGTCGCGGCCGTCGCGCCCGCTGATCAGGCCACGCGGCACCGGGTCGGTGGCGCGAAAGCCGGTGCCCAGGATCACGACGTCGGTGACTCGGCGCGAGCCGCTTCGATCCACGACGGCATCGGGTTCAATGCGCTCGATGCCGCGGTCGATCAACTCGACGTTGTCGCGCGCCAGCGCCGGGTAGAAATCGCTGGACAGGATGACTCGCTTGCAGCCGATGTCGAAATCCGGTTCGAGCTTGCGCGCCAGCGCCGGGTTCGCGATCTGTCGGCGCCGATGCCGATTGGCCAGCCACCGGTGCCCGGCCGCCAGGCGCGTACTCCAGGCCAGGCCGGGCACGCGCGCCTCCGAGACCATCCAGACGCCGAATCGAGCCAGCTTCTGCAACGCGGGTGCGCGCCGATACAGGCGCCGAGTCGCCGCTGAAATGGCGCGATCGGGCCGCGGCAGGATCCAGTGTGGCGTGCGCTGATACACGTCGAGCCGGCGCACCCGCGGGGCGATGGCGGGCACGAACTGGGCAGCCGAAGCGCCGCTGCCGACGACCGCAACGCGTCGATCCGACAGATCGACGTCGTCGTCCCACTGCTGGGAGTGGAAGATCGGCCCACCGAACGTGTCCAGGCCCGGAATGTCGGGCCAGTTCGGTCGCGATAGTCCGCCGATGGCCGAGACCAGCACGTCGGCCGTCCAGCGTCGACCGCGACCGTCGACCAGTTCCCAGTGTCGCCGTTGTTCGCTCCAGCGCGCCGACTCGACGCCGGCCTTGAACTCGATGCGGTCGTCGAAACCGTGACTCTCGACGACACCGTGCAGGTAGCGCTGGATCTCGGCGCGCGGCGCGAAGCGGCGCGTCCAGTCGGCATTGGGCGCGAACGACAGCGAATACAGGCGCGACGGCACGTCGCAGGCGCAGCCGGGATATCGGTTGCTCCACCAGGTGCCGCCGATGCCGCCGGCACGCTCGAAAATGCGGAAGTCGGTCCGTCCGGTGCGAACCAGTCGGGCACCGAGTCCGACCCCGCCGAAGCCGGCGCCGATGATCGCGACGCCGAGGTGGCGCGGTTGATTCGATTGCATTGAAGCCTCCAGTCGCGATTGTAGCCGCGATTACTCGCCGGACCGTTTGCACTCGACCGTCACTTCCAATAGGCTTTCTGCAAAAATGCCGCGACGCGGTCCGGGGCGGCGTTGCCGGGCAGCGACATGCGATACACGAAAGGAAAGCTCTTGGGTGCGACTTCAAGCCTCGCAGTGCGAAACCGTCCGCCTTCTGCGGCGGCGTTCGGGGGCCTCATCGCCGGCCGTCGCCCGATTGCAGAAGGCGCATTCGGGCAGGACCGGAATGCGGCCGCCCAGGATGGTCCGTGTGTGATTGACGATGCGCCGGGCCGGGTGCCGATGCAGGCCGAGCCCGCGTGAGCGTTCGCCGAGCGAGCGCCGGTTTGGAGGAGCCGGCTGCCGGAGCAGCGCCGGACGATGCCGAGGTGCTCGCGCACCAGACCCGGCTGCTGCACGATACGCTGCCGACCATTCTGTTCATCACATCGCTGGTCGCGATCCTGCTCGTCGGCACCTACTACGAAGTCCAGCCTCAGCCCTGGCCGGTGTTGTCCTGGGCGGCGGCGTTCGTTTTCATCACCGGACTTCGGCTGTGGCAGCTGGTGGCTTTCCGACGGGCCCGGCCCGGGCCGGAAGCCAGTCGCTCCTGGTACAGGCGATATGCCGCCCTGACCGTGTTGTCCGGATCGATCTGGGGTGCCAGCGCCTGGGTCTTCTTCATTGCCGACGGTAGCGACGATCCGACCCTGTTGACGTTCATCGTCGCCGGCCTGGGCGCCGGCGGCGTCGTCAATCTGGCACCGCGCTGGCAGTGTGCATGGCTGTTCGTGGTGCCGGCGACGGTACCGTACATGCTGCGGTTTCTGACGCTGGACGAGCCCATGGCCGATGTGACCGCGGCCTTGATCGCGCTGTTCATCGCCGCGCTGATGGCGATGAGCTACCAGCTGAGCCGGCGCACCCGCGAGCACATCGAGGCGCGCCTGGCGCTGGCCGAACAGTTCGAGAACTCGAAGCGGGATCGACAGCGCTACCAGTCGCTGGTCGAGTCGACGACCGCGATGATCTGGGAGGGCGATCCGGAGACCTTTCAGTTCACTTATGTCAGCCCGGAGTCGCGGTCGCTGCTCGGTTACACGCCGGACGAGTGGACCGGGGACCCGGAGTTCTGGCAGAAGCATATCCATCCCGAAGACCGTGACTGGGCCATCTCGTTCTGCACGGCGGCGACGCAACGGCTCGAAAAGCACGAATTCGATTACCGGATGATCGCCGCCGACGGCGGGATCGTCTGGCTGCGGGACGTGGTCAGCGTCGTCGTCCGCGACGGGCGCGCCGATCGCCTGGTCGGCGTGATGGTCGACATCACCGCGCTGAAGCGCACCCAGCGCGATCTCGAGTACGTTTCCGGCCTGCAGCAACTGCTCGTCGATGTTTCGCGTCAGTTGTTCGATGTCGGCGAGGACGAGCTCGATCGCGTGCTTGCGACCACGCTGGAGCGCATCGGCCGGTGGTGCCGCGTCGACCGAGCCTACCTGATCTGGTTCACGCCCGATCTCGAGCGATACACCAATACCCACGAGTGGGTCGCTGAAGGCATCAGCCGGGAGATGAACAACCTCGAAAGCGTCCCGTCGTCGACGATCCCGATGCTCCTGGAGCGACTGAAGCAGAAGTGCCCGACGATGATTGCGCGGGTCGAGGAACTGGACGAGACCTGGTCGCGCGAAAGGCAGCTGTTTCAGTCACAGGAGATCCAGTCGCTGATCAGCCTGCCAATCTTCTCCGAGGGATGCCTGATGGGCCTGATCGGGTTCGATGCGGTGCGTGCGAACCGGAACTGGGGCGACGAGGAGGCGGCGCTGCTTCGGGGGCTGGGCGACCTGATCGGCGTGGCGGTCGAGCGCGCCGCCAAGCAGAGAAAGCTGCGCGAAAGCGAGCAGCTGCGTCGCGACGCAGAGGCCCTGGCGGGCATGGGCAGCTGGGAGTGGGAGGTCGGATCGGAGCATTTCCGGGCCTCGCAGGAATGGCGCAACGTGACCGGTGTCGGCGCCGGCGACCTGACGCGCAACCAGGTGCTCGCGCTGACCCCGGAGCGGGATCGCGGGCGCGTCGAGCAGGCGTTGCGGAACACGATCGACAACGGCGTGAAGTACGGCATCGAGCACCGCATCCTTCGCGCGGATACCGGCGAAGAGCGCTGGGTCGAAGTGCACGCCGAAATGAAGGTCGACGCCGACGGGCGGCGGCGCTTGCGCGGCTTTGCTCAGGACGTGACCGCGCGCAAGACGACCGAAGCCAAACTCTACAACCTGGCGCATTACGACAGCCTGACCGGACTGCCCAATCGGGTGCTGGTCGTCGATCGCTTGCACCAGGCGCTCAAGCGGGCGCGGCGACAAGGGGCGCCGGTTGCCGTCCTGTTCATCGATCTGGACGATTTCAAGAAGGTCAACGATACGCTGGGCCACGACGCCGGCGACCAGCTGCTGATCGAATCAGCGGCGCGCCTGACCCGGCTGTTCCGGGAGCGCGACACCGTCGCCCGGATCGGCGGCGACGAATTTCTGGTCGTGCTGGAAGACTTCCAGGGGACGTCGGATGCCGGCGCCGCCGCCGGCAAGGTGCTCGCGGCGTTTCACCGGCCGCTGGTGGTCTGCGAGCGGGCGTTCGTGCTGACCGCCAGCGTCGGAATCGCCATGGCGCCGGCCGACGGTGATTCGGCCCACGAACTCATGCGCAAGGCCGACACGGCGATGTACCACGCCAAGCAGAAGGGCCGCGATGCACTCCAGTTCTTCACCCCGGCGATGAACGAGGCGGTCGAGCGCCAGCTGGAGATCGAGCAGGCGCTGGGAGACGCCGTCCTCGGGCACCAGCTTTCGATTCATTATCAACCGGTCGTTCGGCTGAGCGACCGGACCTGTGTCGGCGCGGAAGCGCTGGTGCGCTGGCGACATCCGGTGCTCGGAGACATCGTGCCCGATGAGTTCATCCCGGTCGCAGAGCAGTCCGGGCATATCGAGGAAATCGGACGGTTCGTGATTCGCGCGGTACTTGAGCAGGCGGCCGAATGGCGGCGCGAAGCGGCGCCCGGTTTCCGCGTCTCGATCAACGTCTCGCCGCGCCAGTTTCGCGACGAGTCCATCGCCCGGCGAATCATCGACGAACTGGAACGTGCCGGGCTTCCCGGTTCCGCCATCGAAGTCGAGGTGACCGAAGGACTGCTGCTTCCCGAACGACCCGAAGTGCGTCGCGCACTGGAATCGCTCAGGACCCACGGCGTCGGTCTGGTGATGGACGACTTCGGCACCGGCTATGCCTCGCTGGGCTATCTTCGGGACTACCCGTTCAGCAGTCTCAAGATCGATCGCGGTTTCGTGCGCAATCTCGACGCCGACCCACGGCATCGAAAGCTGGTGATCTCCGCGATTCGCCTGGGACAGGCGCTGGGGATGCGAGTCGTGGCCGAGGGAGTCGAGAACGAAGACGAGCTTTCGGTGCTCGAAGCCCAGGGCTGCGAACTGGTCCAGGGGTACCTGTTCAGCAAACCGGTCGATGCCGGTACGCTGACGCGGATCCTCGAGCGGGAAGCGTCGAATCGATCCGCCTGATTCGCGCTTGGCGGGGGTGTTTGCCGTTGTGCCGGGACCCCGCGCGGGATCAGTCGCCGGCAGCGTGCAATCGAAGGAAGTCGCGCACGATGCGCTCGACGCGCGGATCGCGCTCGGATACCTCGCGCGGTGACTGGACGCGGTAGAGCGTGCGCACCAGGTTCAGGCCCATCAGCATTCCGATCAGTTGCTCGGCGCTGGACTCCGGGTCGGTGCATTGCAGCAATCCTCGTTCCGAGGCGCTGGCCAGCCAGGTCGCGAGCCGATCGCGGGTGGCCAGCGGCCCGTTGCGGTAGATCGATTCGCGACTGGCCTGCGACATGCCGGCCGAGGCACCCAGCGTATGGATGAACCGGATGTGCTCGCGGCTGAACAGGAAGCGCGTCAGATCGCGCCCGAACTCGCTCAGCGCCCGCTTGAGATCGTCGGCGCTGCCCGGCGCGATGCCGAATCGACCCGCCATGGATTCCGACTCGTTGAGCGCGATCGCGGCGAGCAACTCGTCGCGGTTGGCATAGCGGCGATACAGCGTCGGCTTGGCAATGCCGGCAGCGCGCGCCACCGCTTCCATGGTCACCGCCTGGGGTCCGTGCTCGAACAACAGGGACCGACCCGCGTGCAGGATGTCGCGGTCCTTGGTGGGGTCGGCGGGACGGCCGCGTGCAGGCTTCACCATGCCCTCAGCATAATCGAATACGATACGCGGCCGTTCATTAATTTTGTCCAGATGAAGCCTTCGATATTTCGATTCGCGATGATCGCGCTGTTGCTGGCGGGCTGCTCCGGGAGCGATCAGGACCGGCCAGCCGATCGGCCCCGTGCGGTTCTGACGGTTCCGGCCGAGCCGGTCGCGTCGGCATCGGCGCGCATGTCGGGAACCGTTCGCGCCCGATTCGAAACGCCGATCAGTTTCCAGGTCGCGGGTCGCATCGCCGAGCGCCGGGTCGACCCCGGCGACCGGGTCGCCGAAGGCCAGGTGCTGTTTCTGCTCGATCCCGAAGAACTCCGGCAGGTCGTGGCAGTCGCCGCTGCCGATCTTCAGGCAGCGCGTGCGGAGCTCGAAACCGCGCGCGACGAGACGCGTCGGAATCGCGATCTGCTCGATCGCGAGTTCATCAGTCCGCAGGTATTCGAACGCGTCCAGCTGGCCGAGAAGAGCGCGCTCGAGCGCGTCGATGCGGCACGCGCCCGACTGGAGCAGGCGCGGATCCGGCTCGGCTATGCCGAGTTGCCGGCCGACGCCGACGGCAGGTTGCTCGAGGTCGGCGGCGAGCCCGGCCAGGTGGTGGCGGCCGGCCAGACGCTGGGTATATTGGCCCGCGACGACGCCGCTGAGGTCGAGGTATTCCTGCCCGAGCGCCTGGGCGTGCCCGAATCGGGCCGGCTCGTGGCCGGCGGCGAGGCGCTGGCCGATCTCGAGTTGCGCGCCGCGGACGGGGCCGCCGACCCGGTCACGCGAACCTGGCGGGCCCGATACTCGGTCGTCGAGTCGCGTCGGCCGCTGCGCCTCGGTTCCGTCGTGCGCGTCGAACTGGACGTGCCCGATCGTTCCGACGGAGCGCTGCGGGTTCCGGTCGGCGCCCTCAACGAGCGCGGGCGCGGTCCGCAGGTCTGGGTGATCGTCGACGACCTCGCGCAGCCGCGTTCGGTGACGCTGCTGGACATGGACACCGAGCACGCGCGCATCGTCGCGGAGATCGAGCCCGGCGATGCGGTGATTGCCGCCGGTACGCATTTGCTGGAAGCGGGCATGCCGGTGGAGCCGCTGACGCCGTGAGCGTGCCCAACCTGTCGCGGATCGCCGTCCGGCACCGGTCGGTGACGCTGTTCTTTCTGCTGCTTTCGGTGATCGGCGGAGCGTATGCGTTCATCGGTCTCGGGCGTGCCGAGGATCCGTCGTTCACGGTTCGCGTGCTGATGGTCTCGGCCGAGTGGCCCGGGGCAACGGTCGAGGAAATGCAGGACCAGGTCGTCGATCGACTGGAAAAGCGGATCCAGGAGGTCGAGAACCTGTACCGGATCGAGACCTCGATTCGGCCGGGTCGCGCCGATCTCCAGGTCGAGTTCCACGACTACACGCCTTCCGACCAGCTGCCCGAGTTGTTTTACGAAGTGCGCAAGCGCATGTGGGACGAACGCCCGCGCATGCCGGCGGGCGTGGTCGGACCGGTGGTCAACGACGACTTCTCCGACGTGTTCTTCAGCCTGATGGCGCTGACCGCGCCCGACCTGCCGATGCGCGAGCTGGTGCGCAGCGCCGAGGGCGTGCGCGATCGCCTGGTGCAGGTCGACGGCGTGCAGAAGGCGCTGTTGCTCGGCGAACGCGAGCAGCGGGTGTTCGTCGAATTCGACAACGCCGCGCTGGTCAACCTCGGCATCGCGCCGGATCAGATCTTCGATGCGATTTCGGCGCACAATGCAATGGCCCCGTCCGGACAGGTCGACACGGCCGGGCCGCGCATCTACCTGCGCCTGGACAACGACGTCTCCGAACTCGAGGCGCTGCGTTCGGTTCCGATCCGCGCCGGCGATCGCATCGTCAGGCTTGGCGACCTGGCGCAGGTGCGGCGCGGATACGAAGATCCGCCCTCGTTCCTGATCCGGGCCGACCGCGACGAAGCACTGGTCCTGGGCGTGGTCATGGCGCCGGGAACCAACGGCCTGGAACTCGGCGAGCGGCTGGCGGCTTTCGTCGATAGCGAGCGTGAGCGCCTGCCCCTGGGCATGGAGCTGGACGTTCTGACCAACCAGGCCAACGCCATCGCGCGTGCCGTCAATCTGTTCCAGCTCAAATTCCTGATCGCCGTGCTGGTCGTGATGGGGGTCAGCTTCGTCGCGATCGGGCTGCGCGCCGGGCTGATCGTCGGCATCGCGGTGCCGGTCACGATCGGCCTGACCTTCCTCCTGATGATGGCCACCGGCATGAACCTCGACCGGATCACCCTCGGCGCGCTGATCATCGCGCTCGGACTGCTGGTCGACGACGCGATCATCGCCATCGAGATGATGCTGGTCAAGATCGAAGAGGGACTGGAGCGAATCGATGCCGCGGCATTCGCCTGGCGCGCAACGGCCGCGCCGATGCTGTTCGGCACGCTGGTCACGGCCGCCGGTTTCGTCCCGATCGGCTTCGCCCAGTCCGGGGTCGGCGAGTACGCCGGCAACATCTTCTGGGTGCTGGCCTACGCGCTGGTGATTTCGTGGCTGGTGGCGGTCACGTTCACGCCGTATCTGGGCGTGAAGCTGCTACCCGACCGGGTCGCCGGCGATTCGGCGGGGCACGGCGACGCCTATCAGACCCGGCGATACCGCCGCCTTCGCGGGTTGATCGAATGGTGCGTGCGCCGACGCCTGCGGGTCGTCGCCGCGACCCTGGGACTGCTTGCGCTGGCCGTGGCCGGGATGGCCGGGCCGGTGGAAAAGCAGTTCTTTCCGGCAAGCGATCGGCCCGAGGTGCTGGTCAGCATCTTCCTGCCGCAAGGCAGTTCGATCGGATTGACCGACCGCAGCGCGCGCGAGGTCGAGGCGGCCATCGCCGAACTGGACGGGGTGAAATCGATGTCGGCCTACGTCGGCGCCGGGGCGCCCCGGTTCTTCATCTCGGCCAATCCGGAGCAGCCCGATCCGGCATTCGCCAAGATCGTCGTCGTGACCGAGAGCGAATCGGACCGCGATCGCATCATGGCCGAGCTGCATCGACGCATCGACGCCGGCGCGTTTCCGGCCGCGCGCGTTCGGGTCTCGCAGCTGCTCTACGGCCCGCCGGTGATCTGGCCGCTGGAGTTCCGCATCATCGGCGACGACGCGATGGCGCTCCGGGAAATCGGCGGCCGGCTGCGCGATCGAATGAAGCAGCACTCGAACGTCGTCGACCCGCACCTGGAATGGGACGAACGCGCGCCGGTCGGGTTCCTGGCCATGGACGCCGAGCGGCTGCGGCGCATCGGCCTGACGCCGCGCGCGGTGGCCGAGCAGCTCGAGTACCAGAGCCACGGGCTGGCCGTGTCCGAGATCCGCGACGGTATCCGCACGGTGCGCCTCGTGGTGCGCGGCCTGCGCGGCGACGGGCCGGTCGACCCGATGGGCCTCGAGCTCAAGACCGAGGACGGCCGCAAGGTGCCGCTGGCGCATCTCGGCGAGCTGGAAATGCGCTTCGAGGAGCCGGTGATCTGGCGCTACAACCGGCGCCCGTTCATGGCCGTGCAGGCCGATATCACGGGTGCCCAGGCCAACGACGTCACCCGCGAGATCTGGGCCGAGATCGAGGGCCTGCGCGCGTCGCTGCCCGATGGCTATCGCATCGAGATCGGCGGTTCGGTCGAACAGTCCGGCAAGGCCGATGCGTCGATCCAGAAGCTGATGCCGCTGATGGTTGCGCTGATGCTGATCTTCATCATGCTGCAGATGCGGTCTTTTTCGGGGACGCTGATGGTCGTCGCCACCGCGCCGCTGGGCCTGATCGGAGCGGTTCTGGCGCTGGTGGTGTTCGGTCAGCCGTTCGGTTTCGTCGCTTTGCTCGGGCTGATCGGCCTGGCCGGCATCCTGATGCGCAACACGCTGATCCTGACCCAGCAGGTCTCGGACAACCTGGCCGCCGGACAGGCGCCGTTCGAAGCCATCGTCGAAGCGGCGGTGCGGCGGGCCCGGCCGGTGGTGTTGACCGCCCTGGCCGCGGCGCTGGCGTTCGTGCCGCTGACGCTGGACCGTTTCTGGGGCCCGCTGGCCTACGTGCTGATCGGAGGCGTCATCGTCGGAACCGCGATCACGCTGCTGTTCGTGCCGGCGCTGTACGCGCTGTGGATGCGGCCCGATCGAACTCGGGAGCCCGGCCCGTCCGGCTGAGATCCGCCATCAAGCCGCGCTCGGCAGGGACACGACCGGACGGTACACTGTCGCGATCATGGAACCGGCTTCGCAGCGCCCCACGGGCCGCATTTCAGGCAAGCGCATCTTCGGTCGTCGCCGCCGCGGTCGCCGACTCCGGCTGGTGTTCGCCGCGCTGTTGCTGCTGTTGCTGGCGAATGCGTCGTGGCAGCGCTACAAACCCCTGCCGGACGGGCTGAGCGTGGCCACACCAGTGCGCGCGCCGGCCTCGGTGCAGCTTCTCGTCGACTACACCTACACCGACGCTTCCGGCGAACGGCACGTCGACCAGGCCATTTTCGATCGCGTACTGGACTTGATTCAGCACGCCGAGCGCCTCGTGGTCATGGACATGTTCCTGTTCAACCACTTCGCCGGCGAGACCGGCGGCGACGACATGCGCCCGCTGTCGCGCGAGGTCACCGATGCGCTGGTCGCGCGCCGGATCGAGCGCCCGGGACTGCGGGTGATCCTGATCACCGATCCGATCAACACGTTCTACGGCAGTCTGGAGCTGCCGCAGTTCCAGCGCTTGCGCGAAGCAGGCGTCGAGATCGTGATCACCGATCTCGACCGGTTGCGCGCCTCGAATCCGCTGTGGTCCGGGGCGTGGCGGATCTGTTGCCAGTGGTTCGGCCGGGGCGGCGGCAGCGGGTGGCTGCCCAACCCGGTGGGTGATCAGGACGTCACCTTGCGCAGCGTGCTGAGGCTGCTGCGCTTCAAGGCCAATCATCGCAAGACGCTGGTCGCCGATGCCGGCGACGAGTGGGTCGGGCTGGTCACTTCCGGCAACCCCCACGATGCCTCCAGCGCCCACAGCAACATCGCGATCGAGTTTTCCGGCCCGGCAGCGCTGGATCTGCTGGCCACCGAGGCCGCGGTCGCCGCGTTCTCGTCGAAGACGACGGCATGGCCCCGGATCGAGTCTGCCGGTCGCGCCGATGCCTGGCCCGGTCCGGGTCCGCGAGTACAGGTGCTAACCGAATCGAAGATCCGCGACGCCGTGGTGGATGCGCTGGAGCGCGCCGGCAGCGGCGACCGGATCGACCTGGCGATGTTCTATCTTTCGCATCGGGGCATCATCGAGGCGCTGCTGCGCGCGCGTGACCGCGGGGCGCTCGTTCGCGCGCTGCTGGATCCGAACAAGGATGCATTCGGTCGCGTCAAGAACGGAATCCCAAACCGGTCGGTGGCCGCCGAACTGAGCGACGGCGGTGCCGAGGTCCGCTGGTGCGACACGCACGGCGAGCAGTGTCACGACAAGCTGATGATGATCCGCTATGCCGGCGGCGGTGCCGAAGTCATCGCCGGGTCGGCGAATTTCACGCGTCGCAACCTCGACGACCTCAACCTCGAAACCAATGTCCGCGTCACGGCGCCTGCGGATTCGGAATTCATGCGCCACGCCGCGAGTTATTTCGAGCGGCGCTGGAACGAACCGGGGGCGCGGAACTACAGCGTCGGCTATTCTGAATACGCCGACGGCGGTTTTTTCCGTTACTGGCGCTACCGCTTCATGGAGGCCACCGGCCTGTCCACGTTCTGATCCCGTCGGCGGCCTGCCGTCGCGCATGTTGCGCCGCACAAAAATCCGTGCTAGAATTTTTGTGCAATGCACCAAACGGGTCTCCGGAAGATCCGAAAAGTGAATCGCACGCATCGGAGCGCGCACGCCGGCGTCCGGTAGCGGAACAGCCCGGCGACGAACGCATCAACGAGGAGAGCCCGAGCATGAGCCAGAAAACCGCATTCGACGAAATGACCAAGGCCCAGAACATCATCATGGAGGCGATGGACAAGTCCGCGCGCGCCAATCTCGCATCGGCCGAGAAGATGCTGGAACTCAACCGCAAGCGCCTGTTCGAAGCGCAGGACGTGAACAGCCCGGCCGACTACGTCGCGCGCCAGTCCACTGCATTCAAGGAATACGCCGAAGAGCTCAACCAGCAATTCGAGACGCTGACCGAGATCGGCAACGAGTCGCGCGAGCGCCTGACCGAACTGGGCCAGGAATTCGCGCGTAATCTGGATTTCGGCAGCCTGTTCAACTTCACGCCGCCGAAGCCGGCGCCCAAGGGCAAGACCAGAACCGCCAAGGCCGCCTGATTCGATCCGCTTGCTCCTCCCGGCGCGGATCGACACAGCGGACGCACGTTCCGGTGCGTCCGCTGTTTTTTCCCCGGCGGCAACGAATCCGGTTCGCCGTTTCGATTCTCCCGACCCGGACGCGGACCACTGCGCGCGTACAATGAACCTCGGTTCGACCGAACCTCAATGGGTCCGCACGGAGTCCTCCATGCCCGGCAGTACGCGAGTCATCAGGAAATACGCCAATCGTCGTCTCTACGACACCGAGACCAGCCGCTCGATCACGCTCGATGACGTGCGCGGCCTGATCGGTCAGGGCGAGAAAGTCCAGGTGGTCGAGGCCAAGAGCGGCAGGGACGTCACGCGTTCGGTGCTGCTGCAGATCGTTGCCGATCAGGAAATGCTCGGCCGGCCCGTCCTCAGCGACGAGTTTCTCGAGGCGATGATCCGGGTCAACTCCAATCCGATGCGCGATATGGCTCGGGGGTATCTCGAGAAGGTCATGACGCATCTTCAATCGCAGCAGGACTCGGTCGAACGCGCCGTTCGCGATGTCGCCGGCGCCGGTGGGTTCGAAAAGCTGACCGCAGCTACGATGGAGCCGTACCGCCAGTTCCAGGAGCGCATGTTCGCCCTCTGGTCGGAAGCGCTCAAGCCGCCACTTTCGCGGCGCGACCGCGACGACACCGACTGACCGGATCGTGCCGACGGCGATCGGCGAACCAACAATCACGCAGCCCGGACAATCGTATGGAACTTGCTGATAAATCGATCTTCATTACCGGCGCCGCGCGCGGCCTCGGGCTCGCCATGGCGCGCCAGCTGGCCGAAGCGGGTGCGCGAATCGGGTTGATCGACGTCGACGCAGATGCACTGGCGCGAGCGCTGGAGCAGCTCCCGGGCGGCGGGCATGCCAGCGCAGTCGCCGACGTGGCCGATGAAGCGGCGGTGGAGATCGCGTTCGAGCAGCTCGAGCAGTCGCTGGGCGGCGTCGACGGCTTGATCAACAACGCCGGGATCACGCGCGACGGTCTGTTGATCAAGTCCCGCGACGGCGAGATCGTCGACCGGATGTCCCTGGACCAATGGCGCCAGGTGCTCGACGTCAACCTCACCGGCGTGTTCCTATGCGGCCGCGAGGCGGCGGCGCGGATGCTGCGCGGCCGGCGGGCCGGCGTCATCATCAATATTTCATCGATCTCCAGGGCCGGGAATTTCGGCCAGTCCAACTACGCCGCGGCCAAGGCCGGCGTCGCGGCGATGACGGTCACCTGGGCCAGGGAGCTCGCACGACACGGCATCCGCGTGGCGTCGATTTCGCCGGGATTCACCGCCACCGAACTGGTCGCGGCGATGCCCGAGCATGCGATCGAACGCATCACGGCACAGATTCCGGCCAGGCGGCTGGCAGAGCCCGAGGAAATCGCCAGCACGGCGCGATTCATCTTCGAGAACGATTACGTCAGCGGCCGTGATTTCGCCATCGACGGTGGCCTGCGGTTGTAGGCGTCTGACTGGCCTGCGCTGAACCGGACCAAGGAGAGGGCCGTGACTGAACAGCAATCCCGCAAGGCGGTCGCGCAGGCCGCTGAACTGACCGGGGAACTGACCCGGATTTCGCAGCTGACCGGGTCGTTGATCATGCGCCAGGTCGGCAAGCTGCAGCTGCCGGAGGTCGACACCCTCAATCTTCGGCGGCCGCTGCTTTCGGCGACCGTCAACACGCTGCGCCACCCGCAGCGCATCGTGCAGGCACAGTGGGACCTGACCCGCCGCTATTTCGGCCTTCTGAAATACCTCGGCTTCCGCGTCGTCGGACGCGATGCCGACCCCGCAGCAGCGGTGCCCAAGGGCGACCGCCGGTTCCGATCCGAGGCCTGGGACGAGCGTTTGATCTTCGACCTGCTGCGCCAGGTCTACCTGACCACGTCGGACTGGATGCTCACCAACGCCGCGCGGATGCAGGAGCTGCATCCCGATGATCGGGCGCGCATTCGTTTCTACACCCGCCAGTTTGCCGATGCGCTGTCGCCGTCGAACTACGTGTTGACCAATCCGGAAGTGCTGGCCGCAACGCGCCGGGAGAAGGGACTGAACCTGCTGCGCGGCTACCGGATGCTGCTCGAGGATCTTCAGGCCGGCGAGGGCCAGCTGCTGATCTCGATGACCGACAAGCAGGCGTTCACGGTCGGCGAGAACATCGCGACCACCGAGGGATCGGTGGTCTTCGAGAACGACATGATGCAGCTCATCCAGTACGCGCCGCGCACCCGGACCGTGTTCAGGAAGCCGCTGCTGATCGTGCCGCCGTGGATCAACAAGTACTACATTCTCGATCTTCAGCCCGCCAACTCGTTCATCCGCTGGGCCGTCGAACGGGGCCACACGGTATTCGTCGTCTCCTGGGTCAATCCCGACGAAACCTATCGCTACAAGGAATTCGAAGACTACATGCGCGAAGGCCTGCTCGAGGCGCTGGTCGCGATCGAGCGCGCTACCGGTGAATACCGCGTCAACGCCATCGGCTATTGCATCGGCGGCACGCTGCTGGCCGCGACGCTGGCGTGGATGAAGGCGATGGGCGAAGACCGGATCGCCTCGGCGACATTCTTCACCGCCCAGGTCGACTTCACCGAGGCGGGCGATCTGCGCGTGTTCATCGATGACAAGCAGCTCAAGCACCTCGAGAAGCGCATGGCCAGGCGCGGCTACCTCGACGGCAAGGCGATGGCGATGACGTTCAACATGTTGCGCGCCAACGATCTGATCTGGACGTTCGTGATCAACAACTACCTGCTGGGACGCAAGCCGCCCACCTTCGACCTGCTGTACTGGAACTCCGACGCCACGCGGCTCCCCGAACGCACGCACGTGTGGTACCTGCGGAAGCTCTACAACGAAAATCTGCTGGTCGAGCCCGGCGGCGTCGAGCTGGGCGGCGTGCCCATCGACCTGTCGACGATCGACCTGCCGGTCTACCTGCAGGCCACGCGCGAAGATCACATCGCGCCGTTCCGGTCGGTCTACAAGGCCACGCAGATCTATTCCGGCGAAGTCACGTTCATGCTCGCCGGTTCCGGACACATCGCCGGCGTCATCAATCCACCTGCGGCGAAGAAATACGGTTTCTGGACGCGCGAGGATCTGCCGGCCGATCCCGATGACTGGCTTGAACAGGCCGAGTATCACCAGGGTTCGTGGTGGCCGCACTGGAACGAGTGGATCCGGCAGTACGCGGGCACACGCCTACCCGCTCGCGTGCCGGGCGACGGCGAACTCAACGTGATCGAGCCGGCGCCGGGCCGCTACGTCCGCGGTTGAGGCCGTCTCGCTGCGCCATTCGTCAGGCGCGCCGGTCCATCGGCAAGAGCAGGTCCTCGAGGAAGAACGCCGCCAGGGCCGATCGATTCGGCAGCCCGGCCTTGCGATAGACCGCACGCGCCTGGTCGCGCACGGTGCGCTCGCCGGTCCCGCGGGCCTGGGCAATTTCGCGCAGGCTCAAGCCCTTCAGCAGCAACATCGCGACCTCGGCTTCGGCAGCGCTCAGCGCCCATTCGTCGAACTGGACCCGGATGGCGCGCGCCAGGCCGCGCACGGTGCCGTGATACTGTGCTCGCCATCGGACCGATTCGTCGCGAGCGTGCTCCAGGTCCGCGCTCAACGAGCGCAGGCGCCGCACCTGCCGAATCTGGCGAGCGACCAGGGCAACCACGGCCGCGCCGGAAACGGCGAGCACCAGGGCTTCGATGGCCACGTGCAGCCAGTCGACGCCTTCGGCGTAATCCGAGCCCAGATCCCAGGCGACCAGTACGAAGATCAGCGCGAACGCCGCGGCCAGCAGCCATGAGCCTCCAGCGCGGCAGGTCGGGATTCGAATCGAGCGCATTCGGGAGCGAATCGGCCTTTTGACGGATGACGAGGGTCGGGGTTTCCGGCACATTATCGGCCATCGGCATTGCGGTCGGCATCGACATCGGCCGCGGCCAGTCCATGCGGAGACGACGATCATGCACACTCAAACGCGCTATTCAGGCCTTTCGGTCCTCAATCACTGGGTCGCCGCAATCGCGGTATTCGTGATGCTCACACTCGGCCTGGTTGCGGGCGAGGCCTCCAGCGATACGGTCGAGCACGCGGTGATTGAAGTGCACATCGCGCTGGGCTTCTTCGTCCTGCTGATCGTGCTCTGGCGAGTCGCCTGGCGGCTCTACGAGGGGTTCCGGCCGAATCCGCAGGCCGATGTGCTGGAACGTCACGTCGGCGGTTGGGTTCATCGTCTGCTGCTGATCGCGCTGGTGACCATGGTGGTCACCGGCCCGCTGTACCTGTTTACCGAAGGCGAGGGCATCAACGTATTCGGATGGTTCACG
Organism: uncultured Halomonas sp.; assembly: GCA_964415285.1. Classification (GTDB taxonomy): domain Bacteria; phylum Pseudomonadota; class Gammaproteobacteria; order Xanthomonadales; family Wenzhouxiangellaceae. The sequence goes on from CAYPZP010000003.1 coordinate 70,437, forward strand.
GTCTACCTGCCGCTGCAAGGCATGGCGTTCCTGCACGAGCCTGCAGAGGAAGTCCACAAGCTCACCGGCGAATACCTGCTTCCGGCGTTGATCACGCTGCATTTTCTCGGCGCGGTTCGTCATTACCTGTTCGACGGCCGGCGCGCCGGCTGAAACCGGGCCGGGGCCCGGAGAATCCTGCACACGGCCGTTATAATTCAGGCATGGCGATCGACAAGCTATTCCGTCCGCCATTTCCGCCCGGCCGGTCCGAGCCGTGTTTCTGCGGCAGCGGTCGGCGATTCAAGCACTGTTGCGGCAGCTCGGCTCCCGGACGCCCGCCGCCGCACGGGGTCGAGATCATCGAGGGGTTCCTGTCCCCGTCCGAAGCGAGGCAGTGGGCCGAGTTCGCGGCCACGCGGCCGTCCAAGCGACTCAAGGTCATCGACTGGGATGCGTCGGACTCGACCCGAATCACGCGCAAGCTCGACGACCGGCGCGTCACCGAGCGTGTCCACATGGGCGATCGGGAGTCCGGGTTTCGCGCCTTGATGCAGCGCATCTACACCGACACCATCGCGCCCCGGATGGATTGCGAGTTTGCCTGGTTCGAGCCCCCGCAAATGCTCAAGTATTCGGTCGGCGGATTCTATCAGGCGCATTCCGATGCCGATTCCTACGATCCCCCCAGCGGTCGCTGGCGTCACGATCTCGACCGTGACGTCAGCGTCCTGCTGTATCTCAATGCTGCATTCGAAGGCGGCGATCTGGTGTTCGAATATTTCGGCTACCGGCTTCGACCGAAGCCGGGCATGCTGGTCTGGTTCCCATCCGATGCCCGCTATTACCACGGTGCCGACCCGGTCACGTCGGGCACCCGCTACGCCATGGTGAGCTGGGCCGCTCGCAGCGACACCGCCAAGGTGCGAGAGGTGTTGCCGAAGCAAGCCGTGGTGCTGGATCCCGCTTTCGCTCCGGACTCCGGGCGATAAGGCGAACCCCCGCGCATCGGGGCCGCGGATCGGCGCGGGCGGTGATCGAGGCGCCGTTTACCGGCCGGGCGAAACCGGTGCTTCAGACGTCGGCGAACTGTTCGGAATCACCGATCCAGCGATCGATCAGCGCATCGGCGTCGGCGCGCGTGAGACCAGCGGTGACCTTCGGCACGCGTGCAACCAGGCCGGCATCGCGGCCCAGGTCGGCGACCCGGAATCGCAGCATGCCCGTCTGCCGCGTGCCCAGCACTTCACCAGGGCCGCGCAGCTCCAGGTCGCGCTCGGCGATGACGAAGCCGTCGGTGGTCTCGCGCATGACCTTCAGTCGCGCGCGCGCCGCCTCGCCGGCCGGCGCCTTGTACATCAGCACGCAGGCCGACTGGTCGCTGCCGCGGCCGACGCGCCCGCGCAACTGGTGAAGTTGCGACAGGCCCAGGCGTTCGGCGTTCTCGATGATCATCAGGCTGGCATTCGGCACGTCGACTCCGACCTCGATCACGGTCGTGGCCACCAGCAGCCGGACGGCGCCGACGGCGAACGCGTCCATGACCGCGCGTTTCTCGGCCGCCTTCATCCGGCCGTGCACCAGCCCGACGCGGAACTCGGGCAGTCGCGATTCGAGTTCGGTCGCGGTCGACTCCGCAGCCTCGGCTTCGAGGAGGTCGGATTCCTCGATCAGCGGGCAGACCCAGTACGCCTGGCGGCCCTCGGCCAGCGCCGCTCGAATCCGGTCGACCACGTCGGGCCGACGTCGTTCGTCGATCAGGGCGGTCGCGACCGGTTTCCGTCCCGGCGGCAGTTCGTCGATGACCGAAACGTCCAGCCCGGCATAGGCGGTCATTGCCAGCGTTCGGGGAATCGGGGTCGCGGTCATGACCAATTGATGCGGCACGCGATCGCCTTCGCTGCCCTTGGCCGCCAGTGCCAGGCGCTGGTGCACGCCGAACCGGTGCTGCTCGTCGACGATGACCAGCCTCAGCCGGGCGAAGTCCACCCCCTGCTGGAACAGCGCGTGGGTGCCGATCGCCAGCGGCGCACCGCCGGCCAGGGCCTCGAGTGCGGCCGTGCGCTTTCGGCCGGTGACCTTGCCCGCCAGCCAGACCGGCTCGATGCCCAGCGGTTCGAACCACTGGCGAAAGTTGCGTTCGTGTTGTTCGGCCAGCAACTCGGTGGGAGCAATGATGGCGACCTGGGCGCCGGCGGCGATCGCCTGCGCTGCCGCGGCTGCGGCGACCAGCGTCTTTCCGGAGCCGACGTCGCCCTGCAGCAGCCGCCGCATCGGCCGCTGGCTGGCCAGGTCGGCGCCGATCTCGGCCATCACGCGCCGCTGCGCGCCGGTCGGTTCGAACGGAAAAGCGCCCAGCAGCTCGCCGACCAGCGGCGGGTCTGCGCCCAGCGGTTCGGCGAACTGCCGGGCTCGGGCGCGGTTGAGCCGCGCCAGGGCCAGGTGATGGGCGGTCAGTTCTTCCAGCGCAAGACGCTGAACCGCCGGATCGATGCCCTCCAGCAACGCGTCGAGGTCGGCGTGCGGGCCCGGGCGATGAATTCGGTCCAGCGCCGCGGCCAGGTCGGGCAGCTTGCCGGGCGCGCCGATCACGTCGTTGAGCCGATGGTCGTCGACCCGTTCGGCAACCGCGTCCAGCACCAGGCGCGCGAGCCGCTGCTG
>CAYPZP010000004.1:0-53738 GCA_964415285.1 uncultured Halomonas sp.
CAGCGCGTTGGCGCCGGGACTCAGCGAAATACCGATCACCGCGGCCTCGCGCCCGTTCAGCCGCCCGCCAAAACCATACGACTTCGCGCCCAATTCGATTCTCGCGACATCGCCCAACCGGAGAAACGAACCGTCGGGCCGCGCACGCAGAATGATGTCGGCAAACTCTTCCTCGGAAACCAGCCTGCCGGTCGCTCGCAGCGAGAACGTGTAGCCCGAGTCCATTCCGCCCGGGGGCTCCCCGACTCGACCGGCCGCGGCCTGCTTGTTCTGCTCCTGGATCGCCGCGATCACGTCGGCCGGCGTCAGGTCGAGGCCGGCCAGTCGGTCGGGTCGGAGCCAGACCCGCATGCTGTATTCGGAGCCGAACACCTTGACGTCGCCGACGCCCTCGGTCCGCTTGAGCGGATCGACCAGGAAGCTGTAGACGTAGTTGCTCAGGAACTCACGGCCGAAGCGCTCATCGGGCGAGTGCACCGCGAGGTACAGCAAGGTATCCGGGGAGGCCTTGGTGACCCGTACCCCGATGGCGTTGACCTCGGCCGGAAGTTGCGGCAGCACCTGCGAGACGCGATTCTGGGTTTCGACCGCTGCGATATCCGCATCGCGTTCGAGCTCGAACACCACCGAGACCGACGCACTGCCGTCATCGCCGGATACCGACTTGATGTAGCGCATATCGGTAACGCCGTTGATCTGGGAATCGACCGGCGCGGTCACCGCCTGCTCGACGGTCTCGGCATTGGCGCCCGGGTACGCGGTACTGACGCGAACCGTGGGCGGCGCGATCTCCGGGTATTGGGAGACGGGCAAGCCGAGCAGACTCAGCACGCCGCCCAGCACCATGAGCAGTGAGAGGACGATCGAAAAGATCGGACGATCGATGAAGAAGTTCGCCATCGGTCAGTCCGCGGCGGGAATCGGCTGGACTGCTGCTCCGGGTCGGACCTTCTGGACTCCATCCACGATGTAGGTTTCGCCGGCCTCGATGCCGGCATCAACGACCCAATCGCCGTCGATCCTCGGACCGAGGTCGACGGGTCGCTGCTCCACGGTTCCGGCATCGGTCACGATACCGACGAACGCCTGGTCGAGCACCTGCAGGACCGCGCGTGCCGGGATCACGACCACGTCTCGATACAGGTCGGTCTGCAACCGGATCCGGACGAACTGTCCGGGAAGCAGCTCGCCCTCCGGGTTGGGGAACTCGGCCCGGATCCGGTAGGTGTTCGTAGCCGGATCGAGCGCACGATCGGCGAAGTTGATGCGCCCGGGGTGGGCGAACTCACGTCCATCGCCGAGCAGCAGCGTGGCGACCTCCAGCAGTCGCTCGGTGTCTTCGGGCCGCTCGCGTCGGCGCTGTGTGAAACTCAGCAGGTCGGCTTCCGAGGGACTGATGTAGACCCACAGCGGATCATCGACGGCGACTTCGACAAGCGCGGTCGAACCGGCAGCAATCAGCGCGCCTTCCGAAACCATCGCCGCACCCATCCGACCGTCCAGCGGCGAGCGCACTTCGGCGTAGTCGAGCGCGAGCTCGGCCTGTCGCAAGGCGGCCGCTCTCGCGTCGACCGCGGCGCGTGCAGCCTCTGCGGCGGCGACCGCATTGTCGTAGACCTGACGCGCAATCGCTTCATCGGCCAGCAGCGGCTCGTAGCGCGCAACGTCTGCTTCCGCGCGAGCCATTTGTGCGCGCGCGGCAGCCAGATCGGCCCGCGCCGCTTCGCGTCGTTCTTCTGCCTCACGCGCCTCGATCGTGAACAGCAGGTCGCCCTCGCTGACGGTGGCGCCGTCCGGCTTGTGCTGTGCCAGCAGGATGCCGCCGGTGCGAGCGCGCACGGTAACGTGGCGTGCCGAAACGAGTTCACCGACGAACTCCCGGTACACCGGCAGATCACGGGCCTCGGCCTGCACCACCTTGACCGGCAGCGGCGGCATTTCGGCCGGTTCATCAGCCGGTCCGCAGCCTGCAAGCAAGATCGCGCCCGACAGCGTCGCAAAAGCAGCGACCACCCTCCCGGCATGATGGATTTGACCCATGCTCCATTCCCCGACGCAAGTATGCGGAGTATAGCGACGGGACGGATACCGTCAAGCAACCGTCGTGCACCGCCTGCTCCGACTCGTTCCTGTTCAGTTCCAGCGCTCGCGGCCGCCCGCAAGATGATCAAGTCGACCAACGCCCACGCGTGAAAAAGACCCGGCGCATCTGTCGGCGCCGACACGCAGCCATCGACCCGAGTGATCGGCGAAGTCCGTCAACGCCCGGTCCTAGGCTGCGATGAGGGTAAGAACGGTTTTCGGAAGGTCCGGTTTCCCCAATTGGAGTAGCCCCGACTTCCGACAAGCCGCTGCTGGACAGCTATGGCATCGCAGCCTGACTCGACCCCGGGGAACCGGCCGCGGCGAGTTCCGCGGCGAGGTTTCGCGCACCGAACTGGTGCGGCTGGTCCATGCCACCGGCAACTCGCTGAGGAGCGATCGCCGCGTCCGGCGCGACGAGGCCGCGTTCCGCTTTCAGACCGTTGTGCTGGTCGCGATCCTGCCGGTCGCCTGGTGGCTGGCCGCCGACTGCACCGGCTTCGCACTTCTGGTCGGCAGCTGGAAGCGCCGAGCTCGGCAATACCGGCATCGAAGCGGCCGTCGACTGCATCGGGCGCGAGGAACACGACCTCGCCGCCAAGGCCAAGGACGCCGGCTCGGCGATGGTGATGACCGCGATGATCATTGCCGGCGGCGTCTGGCTCGCGGTGATCGCCGATCGCCTTGCCACCTGATTACGCGCTGCGGTGCCGCCGGGTCAGTCGCTTTCGAACTGCTCGTCGACCGGCGTCTCGGCCACATGGTTGTTGTAGTTCGACAGCGTCTTCATCCCGATACCGACAATGACCTCCTGAACCTGTGATTCCGAGTAACCGGCATCGAAGAACGCCTGCAGGTCATCGTCTCCCGGACGCCCACGCTTTTCGACCATCGTGCGGGTAAAGCGGTACAGCGCGTCCAGTTTGCCGTTCGGGAGCCGCTCGCCGCGCTGGATGGCCTGAAGCACCGCATCATCGACTCCCTGCATCCTGGCAATCGCGGTGTGCGCGGCGGTGCAATAGTCGCAGCCGTTTTCTCCCGAAACCGCGAGCAGAACCACCTGCTTCTCGGCTGCCGAGAACGAGGTCTTCTCGAAGATCCCGGCGATCGTCATGTAAGCCTCCAGCAGCGCCGGCGCGTTGGCCATGACTCCGAGAATATTGGGCACGAAGCCGTAGTTCCTTTCGGCCTGGTCCAGCAGTTCACGAGCCGGTTCCGGTGCGGTTTTCTGGTCGAGTACGTCGAGCGCCATATCGGGCCTCCTTGGCTGGGGTGGACTGCACGCAGCGTGTTCGCACGTGCCTGAATGAACGTTCCGAATAAACTCAGGGTGATCGTGTCCGAAAACAACCCGGACAGCGCAATCGCAACCAACGCCCGGGACTCGACCCCGGCGGTCACCGGATCGGAGCCGCGCGTCGGCACGCCGACGCGAAGCACGGCGGGAACGATGTCGGCAAGCTGGAAGGCAAGGCCGCGCCAGCCGGTGCAGATCGCTCGCTGCGATGACCTGGATCATCGCCTGCGCCAACGGAACACGATAGGATTCGGCTATTCGCTTGATTGCCGAATTTGATTTCACCGAGCACCTCGGCTGGCGTATATTCGAGTCAGACGACGATCGGTCGTTTCGAGAAGGAGGAGACCCATGGAACTGAAAGGCAGCAAGACCGAGCAGAACCTCAAGGATGCATTTTCCGGCGAATCCCAGGCCAATCGCCGCTACCTGTATTTCGCGCAGCGCGCTGATGTTGAAGGCTTCAACGACGTCGCCACCGTGTTCCGCTCGACCGCGGAAGGTGAAACCGGCCACGCGCACGGCCATCTGGAATACCTCGAGGACGTCGGCGATCCGGCCACCGGCGAGCCGATCGGTAATACCGAAAAGAACCTGAAGGCCGCGATCGCGGGCGAGACCCACGAGTACACCGACATGTACCCGGGCATGGCCAAGACCGCTCGCGACGAAGGCTTCGATGAAATCGCCGACTGGTTCGAAACCCTGGCGCGAGCCGAACGCTCGCATGCCAATCGTTTCCAGAAGGCTCTCGACGAGCTGAACGGCTGAACGAACCGGGGCGCCATCACGGCGCCCCCTTTTTTTCGGACGCAGGCCGGCGGCCGCTGCTGCGTCCTGCGCCCGTCCCGGCGCGTCGGCCGCGACCGATCCCACCCGGTCTCCCGCCTGGGCGTCCGGCACACCGGCGACGCCGCCACCTGTTGAAGAGAAGCGCAAGCATGAGCCAGCCAACCCGATTCCAGCGCGAAGGCAGCCTCGAGGCGCCCACGCGCCATCCGCTGGACTGGACCAGCAAGGAGTTCTGGAACGAAGACGCCCTCAACGCGGAACTCGAGCGCGTCTACGACATCTGCCACGGCTGCCGCCGCTGCGTCAGCCTGTGCGACTCGTTCCCGACGCTGTTCGATCTGATCGACGAATCCTCGACGATGGAGGTCGACGGCGTCGACAAGGCCGACTTCCGCAAGCCGGTCGAGCAGTGCTACCTGTGCGACCTGTGCTACCAGACCAAGTGCCCCTACGTGCCGCCGCACGAATGGAACGTCGACTTCCCACACCTGATGCTGCGAGCCAAGGCGATCTACTTCAAGCAGAACAAACCGCCGCTGAAGCAGCGCGTGCTGGCCTCGACCACGGCGGTCGGCAAGCTGGCCAGCATTCCGGTCATTGCCGAGACGGTCAATGCCGCCAACCGCCAGCCGGCGATGCGAAAGGTGCTGGAGAAGACGCTGGGCGTGCATCGCGACGCAACGCTGCCGGCCTACCACAGCGATACGATCCGGCGCCGGATGAAGAAGCGCGAACCGCTGAGGTCCCGGCCCGAGGAAGCCGCGCCGACGCGCGGCAAGGTCGCACTGTTCGCGACATGCTACTGCTCGGTCAATGCACCGGACATCGCCGAAGACCTGGTCCGTGTGCTCGAGCACAACAGCATTCCCGTTCGCCTGACGGAAAAGGAAACCTGCTGCGGCATGCCGCGCTACGAGCACGGCAACCTGGACGCCGTCGACAAGGCCCGGCGCATCAACATCCCGCAGCTGGTCAAGCTGATCGACGACGGCTACGACATCCTCGCGCCGATCCCGTCATGCGTGCTGATGTTCAAGCAGGAATTGCCGCTGATGTATCCGCAGGACGCCGACGTACAGAAGGTCAAGGCACACATCTTCGACCCGTTCGAGTACCTGATGCTGCGTCACAAGGCCGGCAAGCTGTCGACCGAGTTCAAGACCGCGCTGGGCAAGGTCGCCTGGCACGCGCCGTGCCACCAGCGGGTGCAGAACATCGGCTCCAAGACCAAGGAAGTGCTGGACCTGATTCCGGACACCGAGGTCACGCCGATCGAGCGCTGCTCGGGCCACGACGGCACCTACGGCGTGCGCGTCGAGACCTACGACAAATCGAAGAAGATCGCGCGCGGCACCGTCGGGCGGATCAAGCGCGTGGAATTCGACTGGTTCGCCAGCGACTGCCCGATGGCTGCCGACCACCTGTCCGACGAACTCGAACTGAAACACCCGCAGACCAATCCGCTGTCGCTGTTGAGGATTGCCTATGGGATCTGAAAATAGGTTTAAGGTTTAAGGATTCAGGTTTAAGGAAAAACCCGTATACCGAACCGCTGCGAATGGTATTGGGCTTTGGGCTTCTGCCCTTAACCCTTAAACCCTAAACCCTAAACCTGAAACCTGAAACCTGAAAACTGAATTATTCTTCCATCCGCCCGAATCCAGCAGGACCGACCCATGCCCCACCTGTCTCGAACCGATCTCCTGTCCCTCGAACAATACGCCGCGCGGCGCGATGCGATCCGTCGCGAGGTGATGCGCCACAAGAAGAAGCGTCTGGTGCCGATCGGCGAGCACCTGACGATCTATTTCGAGGATGAAACGACGATGCGCTACCAGGTGCAGGAGATGCTGCGCATCGAGAAGCTGTTCGAACCCGCCGAAATCGAGGACGAGCTCGCCGCCTACAATCCGCTGATTCCCGACGGCCGCAACTGGAAGGCCACGGTGATGATCGAGTACCCGGACGAACAGGAGCGGCGGCGCCGGCTGCGCGAACTCAAGGGTATCGAGAACACGCTGCACGTTCAGGTCGAGGGTTTCGATCCCGTCTACGCGATCTGCAACGAGGATCTCGAGCGTTCGACCGACGACAAGACCTCTTCGGTGCACTTCGCCCGCTTCGAGTTCACGCCCGAAATGATCCAGGCGATGAAGGACGGCGCGAAAATCACCGCCGGCGTTCGCCACGACGCCTACCCGGAGGGCCCGACCGAGATCACCGGCGAAGTCCGTGAAAGCCTGATTTCGGATTTCGACTGACACATCCGGAAATTCCGGAATCGGTAATCGGTAGTCGGTGGTCCGACTTCCGACTTCCGACTTCCGACTTCCGCAAACACGTTACCCGCCAAGTCGCGCGCAACGCACTGGGCGACGCCCTCAGCGATCCGGCCAGGGCACCGGCGCCAGCCGTTTTGGCAGGTACAGCGGATGGGCCGGCTCGCCAGAGCCGTTGAGACGAATCACCTCGAGGCGATCGCCGAGCATCGTGCGCACACGCCCGGACCGGCCGCGGAACGCGCCGTCGTTACCCCAGCAGGCGACGATCCGCGCGCTCTGCCGCCCGATGCGGCGCAGCCATTCATCGTTGCGCGGGCCGACCGGGTCGGCGGCGGCCCTCAGGTCGTCCGGATAGGTGGCCCGGAACGCGAACAGGTTCAGCACCCAGACCCCGCCGAATCCCCAGTCGCGGGCAAACCCGATGCAGCGCCGGATGGTCGGGTCGTTGCGCCGTGCGTCGGCGGTCGACGGGTTCAGACCGATCAGCATCACGCGCGGAAGCGATGCGTCCCACTCCCGCCACAACGCGTAGCGCCAGGTGCGGCAGCGGGAGAAACGGGCGCCGGAATGCGGGGAAGCGGTCGACGACATCGTGCGGCCAGTCTACGCGTACCCGACGTTTGAAGTCACCCATCCCGGCCTTTAGACTACCGGTACGGAAGGCCGACGGATCGTTCGGGCAGGTGCTGACCGGGACATCGCCGTCGACCGACCGCGACAATCCATCCTGGGGGAATCCATGCTCCACTCGACCGACGGCCGCTCGCGGCCTATCCTGCGTACTATTGCCCGGCGGCTCGCCGTGCTCTCGACCGCCGCGCTCGCCGCCCTGCTGCCGCTGGCCGCATCGGCCCAGCCCATCCCCCCGCCGGAAATCCGGCTCGAACGCGACAGCCTCCACCTGGTGCTGGTCTCCGCGCGCGAGGCCTACACCTGCCACATCGAATTCCGCAGCGACGGCGGGCAGGAGGTGATCGCCCGGCGGATCGATCCACTGGCCGGCACGACGCAGTGGCGCATGGTGGTCGATTCGCTGGAAACCCGGGCGAGGAACTGCGCGCTCGACTACGTCCCGGCCGAGGAGGTCCTTGTCGCCGCCTATGATGCTGCCGACGGCGCCCGTTCGATCAGGGCCGCCCGCATCGAGGCCCCGACCGGCGCCGTCCAGACGCGCGACAGCGGCTACGGCACCATGGCTACCTATCCCGATGTCGGCATCGTGGTCGACGACAACGGCGGCGTGTTCCTGACCCATGACCGCGGCGCTCGACAAGAGCTGCTGTTCTGGTCCAGCACGACGGCGCTGGTGAAGCCGGACGTCGGGCCCAGGCGATTTATTTTTACTCTCTTTGAAAACTGTTTCTTACATGTCGGATCGGCCGACTCGGAGGTCGGCCCGGACGGGAAGGCCTGGCTGGCGTACGGTCAGAACGGAGAGAGCTGCAGCCAGCGAGGTTTCGCGCACGTGGCCCTCGATGTGGACGCGTCCGGCAACCTGGTCGACAGCTGCGCGCCCGGCGACGCCTGTTTTCCGTTTCTCGACAACTTCTACGACGACAACACCCTCGATGGCTCGTCGGGAAGGATCTACGCCGACTGGATCGAGGTTCCCTTCAACGGCAGTCCGAACCGCGAGGTCTTCGCGATCTACCCGGATGCATTCGGGTTGGGGCAACGGCTTCATGCGCGGGTCATGGAATCCGGCGAGAACCCGGAGGAGATCGCACGCTCGATCAATACGACCATCGATGTCGAGGCGGTCGGCGGGGAGTGGGTTCTCGCGCGGCGCAACGCCGTCGACACCCTGGACATTCATCACTTTCCCGCCGGGGTCCAGGCCGATGGTGACCTGGGCGGCCTGGCCGAGCTCGGTGCGCCGGTCACGATCGACTCGCCGTTCTGCGGCACGGAGACGGACCGCGACAACGACGCCATCCGCGTCGATCACGACCTCGCCGGCCGCGGCCTAGTCGCCGTGGCCCACTACACCTGCGACGACCCGGCCGCCACGACCACCGCCGAGGGCAGCCTGCTCGTGCAGCTGATCGATCCCGACTTTCCCGACGCCGACCTGGCGGTGACCATCGACGACGAGCGGACCGAGGCCACGCCCGGCGAGACCGTGACCTACACCGTGGTCGCGACGAATGCCGGTCCGGACGCCAACGATCACGTCTACCTCGACACCGCGCTGCCGGATGCCGCGGCGTGCACCTGGACCAGCACCGCCGCCAATGGTGCGACCGGCAACACGCCCGGCGGCACGGGCGACCTCGGCGAAGTGCTGGCGATGCCCCCTGGGTCCGCCGTGACCTACACCATCGATTGCCCGATCGGTCTGCTGGCCACCGGAACCCGGATCGCCGACGCAACGATCGACTCGCCGGCCTCCGACGATCCGCCGGTCGACCCGGCCACCGACAACGCCGCCACCGACACCACCGCGCTGGTCGACATCGACGTGGCCGACCTCGGCGTCGCGCTGGAGGCCTCGACCGACCTGGTCGGCCCCGGCAACACGCTGACCTTCACCGCCACGGTCACCAACCCCGGCCGGGACGCGGCCGGTTCGGTCGCCCTCGGCGCGGTACCGTCTGCCGGCCTGACGCTGATCGAGACCGTCGGCTGCACCCAGGACCCGAACGGCCTGCCGGACTGCGACCTCGGCGGCCTCGTCGTGGGCGCGTCGGCCGACGTCGACTTCGTGTTCAGCGTCGACGCCGGCGCCGGCGCGATCCTGTCGCTGGACGCGACCGTCGAAAGCGACCTGCCCGACCCCGATGCGACCGACGACAGCGCCTCGGCCGAGGCGGTCTTCGACGACGACGTGGTGTTCAGCAACGGCTACGAGTAGCGATTCGCGGGTTCCGACCGCCACGGGCGGTTCCGTCGAGCGGATTCAGGTTTTGCCCAACAGCAGCGGAACGGCCAGCGAGATGGTCCCGAGCGACAGCAGCACCAGCGTCGCGATCCCGAAGCCGCGCACTTCGCGGCCGAGCCGGGCCAGGACCTCGGTGCGGGTGCCCGCGAAGACCTGCAGTCGGCGGGCGAGCGGCCCCTCGCCGGCGCCGATGCCGGCGCGCGACGGATCGAACTGCCCAACCAGGCACACCGGCTCGTCGACCGGCAGCCACTTCTCTTCCAACGTCAGGTCGTCGAAGCGCTTCGGGATTTCGCTATAGCGGCTGTAGTCCTCGGCGATCGGCCCGTCGATCGCGCTGCGGTACTCGGCAAGCCGCCCGAGGCGCACCGGCGTGCTTTCCCAGCCGGAATGGGCAACGCGTCGAAACAGCGCTTCGAGCCGCGGCACGCGATCCGACGCCGACGGCAGGTCGTGCAGCTCATCGCCCATCTCCGGCAGCGCCAGCAGCCGCAGCGAACCCGACGCGCCGACCAGGCGGCACGGCCGGAAATGCACGCCGTGGGCGATCGTCAACGTCTGGGTCCGGCTGCCGGAGTCGGTGCGAACCGACTCCGGACGCGCCGCACGGTAGAGATACGCGGCGCAGCGGCGGCCGCCCAGCGGGGATTCCAGCGGTTCATCGGTCTCGATTCGCCCCTCGACCGCGATTCGGCCGCGCTCGGTCGGCGCGTCGGTCAGCGTATCGATCCGCTCGACGAAGCGCTGGCGCAGATCGCGCAGCGCCAGGAAGTCGGAGGCCACCGCGCGCCCCAGCAGGATCCCGAGGCCGACTGAAGCGACCCCGCCGATCGACAGCGCCGCGCCGGTCGCCGTCGGCATCGCGCCCATCCCCAGCGATGCCAACGCGACCAGCCCCGACAACAGCGCGACGGCGGGCAGGACCCGGTACATGAAGCGTTCGTAGAGCCGGCTGTGATCGGACATCGGCAGATTCCCGTTGTTGACGACCACTATGTCGCGACGGCTGACCGAAACGCAAGCGAGCCGAATCGTCCGCGGCGAGCCCCGACTACAGGCCGGAGACCAGCAGCGCGGCGGTCGCGGCGTAGATGACGACGAACGGAATGACCAGGTAGCCCATCACGTCGCGCGCCGAGATCACGACGCCGGCGCCCATGACCGGCAGCACCACCAGCAGGAAGAACGGCTGCAGCAGGTTGGTCGAGGTCTCGCCGTAGGCCACCGCCATCGCGACCTTCGCGACGAAGGCCTGCTGCTCGTCGGGCGGCAGGTGTGCCGAGAGCTGCAGCGCGGTCTCGGTCAACGACGGGCCGATCACGGCCCATTCGCCGCCGGCCGACGGAATCGCGAAATTGACCAGCGCACCGGAGAACTGGGCGATCAGCGGCAGCGTCTCGAGGCTTGCGCCGCCGGCCAGCCGCTCCGAGACCAGCGCGCCCATGCCCGAAAACATCATGATGCCCATGATCCCGGCGTAGAACGGGTACTGGAAGATGATGCCGGAGACATTGGCGCAGGCGCGCTTCATGGCAACCACGTAGCGCATCGGCGTGCGATGTGCCAGCAGCCCGATCGCGAAGAACGTGAAGATCATGATGTTGAGATCGAGATCGAAGCCGTTGACGGCGAAATGCCGGGCCACCCAGACCAGCGCCGCCAGCGACACCGCCGCCTGCAGCAGCCAGCCGTTGTTGAGCCGGTCGGAGACGCTGCGTCCGTCCAGCCGATGCCGCTCGGCCTCGGCCTCGACGGTCTCCGCACCGATCGAATCCTCCTCGCGCAGCTCGTCCATCGTGCGCGCGGCGCGCGCCGTGGGCCGCAGCCACCACATCAACAGCGGTACGACGGCAAAGTACAGCGCCACGTAGGCGGCGTTGAGGGCCGAGCCCAGCGTCGCGGTGGCCGGCACGCGACCGCCCAGCACGCCGGACTCGATCAGGAAATTGCCGTCGGTATTGAGCAGCAGCGGGATCGAGCTCGACAACCCGCCCACCCAGGGCTGGCCGGAGACGTAGACGCAGGCGATCAGGTAGGCGTAGTCGACGCCCGGAACCCGGCGCGCCAGCTCGCGACCCAGCACCGCGGCCAGCACGGTCCAGCCCCAGCTGACCAGGTTGAACAGGCCGCCGGCGATCAGCACCACCAGGTAGACCGAGCCCGGCGTGCGCGCGAACTTCGCCAGCCGGTCGATCGCGCGCGAGGCGATCGGCGTCAGCGCGATCGCGTAGCCGGTGGTCAGGATCAGCACCATCTGCATGCCGAACTCGAGCAGCATCCAGAACCCCCGGTACCAGTGGCCGGTGACCTCGACCGGGCCGGAATCCGTGAAGAACAGCGCCAGCAGCCCGACCACGACCGTCAGGACCAACGCGAAGACAAACGGCTCCGGAATCCAGCGTCGCAGGTGGTGCGAAAGCAGACTGCCGAGCGAAAACGACATGGGCTTTGCGTCCTGTTATCCAGACGGACCGGGGATTCCGCGGCGGCCCATTGTGCCGGAAGCACAAGCGAACCCTGGACCCGTCGCGGCGAGGAAACCGCTCAAAGCGGCCGCGATACCAGCTTGAGGTCCCGATCGTCCGGGCTGGTTCGGATGTCGAAATCCAGGCGCTTCATCAGGCCCATCATGTTGTGATTGGCGGCCAGCACCTCGCCGTGGATCTTGCGAAGACCGCGCTCGCGACCGACCTCCATCAACTCGCTCATCAGGTGATAGCCGATCCCCTGCCCCTGCCATTCATCGGCCACGGTCAGCGCGAACTCGCAGGACTTTCGATCCGGGTCCATGGTGTAGCGCGCCACGGCGACCTGCAGCTCCTCGCCAGCGTCGGCGTCGTCGGTCTCACGGACCGCGATCAGCGCCATCTCGCGGTCGTAATCGATCTGGGTGAAGCGCACCAGCATCTGCGGGCTGAGTTCGGAAACCGTCTGCATGAATCGGAAGTAGCGCGATTCGGGCGACAGCCGGCGAACGAATTCCTGCTCGATCCTGGCGTCCTCGGGCCGGATCGGGCGAATCGTCAGCAGGGTTCCGTCGGCGGTGTGGTAATGGCCGATCAGGTCGGCCGGATACGGGTGGATGGCCATGTGCCCGTAGCGATCCGAGGCCGGCTCGGCGAGATCGACGGTGATCCGGGCATCCACGGCCACCAGGCCGCGCTCGTCGGCAATCAGCGGGTTGATGTCCATCTCGCGGATCTCGGGCAATTCGCAGACCATCTCCGAGACCCTGAGCAGCACCTGCTCCAGCGCTTGCTCATCGACCGCCGGCATGTTGCGAAAGCGCTTGAGCATGCGCGCGATGCGCGTGCGCGCGATCATCCCCTCGATGATGACCTCGTCGAGCGGCGGCAGCGCCACGGCGCGGTCGCGCAGCACCTCCACCGAGGTGCCGCCGGAGCCGAAGCTGATGACCGGCCCGAACGCAGGGTCGCGCATGACACCGATCATCAACTCACGTCCGAAATTGGCGCGGTGCATGCGCTCCACGGTCACGCCGCGAATCCGTGCATCCGGCAGCAGTCGGCGCGCATCGTCGACCATTTGACGATAGGCCGAACGGACCGCGTCGGCACTGTCGAGATTGACCCGCACGCCGTTGACGTCGGACTTGTGCGTGATGTCCGGCGAATCGATCTTCATCACCACCGGGTAACCCAGATTGGCCGCCAGCACCAGCGCCTCGCCGGCATCGTCGGCCTGGGCCGTCTGCGTGACCGGGATCCGGAACGCGCGCAGCACCGCCTTCGACTCCATCGTGCTGAGCAGCTTGCGGCGCTCGGAAAGCGCCGTCTCGATGATCGCTCGGGCGGTATCCAGGTCGGTTCGGCTGCGGTCCGACAGGGGACCGGGCACCTGCAGCAGAAGCCGCTGGTTTCGCTGATAGGCGGCCAGATAGCCGAACGCCTCGACCGCCGCCTCGGGCGTGCGGAAATGCGGCTGACGCGCCCGGGTGCTGATCTCGCGCGCCGGCTGCACCTGCCGATCGCCCATCCAGCACGTCAGCAGCGGCTTGCGTGAATCGCGTCCCAGCCTGGCCGCCGCCTCGGCCACGCCGGCCGGATCGGTCATCGCCTGCGGCGTCAGCATCGTGATCACGCCGTCCACGCCGTCGTCGGCCAGGCAGGCTTCTATCGCCGCGGCGAAGCGATCGCTGCCGGCGTCGCCGAGCACGTCGACCGGGTTGCCGTGCGACCAGTGGGCCGGCAGCACCTGGTCCAGCCTGGCGATGGTTGCCGGGTCCAGCCGTGCCATGTCGACGTGGCTTTCCAGCGCCCGGTCGGTGGCCATCACGCCGGGTCCCCCGGCGTTGGTGACGATCGCCAGCCGGTTGCCGGCCACGTGACCGCCTTCGGACAACACGCGCGCAGCCGAGAACAGCTGTGCGATGGTGCCGGCGCGCACCGCGCCGGCGCGCTCCAGCGCCGCGTCGAATACGTCGTCGGCGCCGACCAGCGATCCAGTGTGCGACATCGCCGCCTGCGAACTGGCCTGGTTGCGCCCCGGCTTGATCACGATCACCGGCTTCATGCGCGCCGCCGCACGCAGGCCGCTCATGAAGTCGCGCGCATCGCGGATGCCTTCGATGTACAGCAGGATGCTGCGGGTCTTGCGGTCCAGGGCGAGGTAATCGAGCACGTCGCCGAAATCGATGTCGGCGGCGTTGCCCATCGAAAGCACCGTCGAGAACCCGATTTCCTGGCTTGCCGCCCAGTCCAGCACCGCGGTGCAGATCGCACCGGACTGCGAAACCAGCGCCAGGTTGCCCGGCAGCGCGTGGTTGTTGCTGAACGTCGCGTTGAGCTTGCTGTCCGGGCGCATGATGCCCAGGCAGTTCGGCCCGATCAGCCGGATGTCGTGTTCCTGCGCGACCTCTAGCGCTTCGCGCTCCAGCTTGCCGCCCGCGTCGCTGGACTCGCCGAACCCGGCCGAGAGGATCACCGCGCCGGTCACGCCCCAGGCGCCGCACTGCCTCAGTACCTCGGGCACGGTATCGGCCGGCGTGGCGATCACGGCCAGGCCCACCGGTTGTCCGACCGCGTCCAGGTCGGAATACGCGCGCTGTCCCTGGACCGCCTCGTGCCGCGGATGGATCGCGAACAGGCGGCCTTCGAATCCTGCCGACAAGAGGTTGGCGAACACGACCTGGCCCAGCGATCCTTCACGATCACTGGCGCCGAACACGGCAATACGTTCCGGGGCCAGGATGCGGTGCAGGAAATGCGGCGCCATCGGTGATTCCAAACGGATCGGATCGGAGGTGTCAGTGTAAACCGGCGGCGTTCGGCACATCACCGGGGCGCGTACAATCGAGACAAGCGTCTTCGGTCAACACCCATGCCGTTCGCCCTGATCAGTCACCCCGATTGCGCGCAACACCGCGTTGCGCTGCATCACCCCGAACGAGCCGAGCGCCTCGCGGCGATCGACGATCGGCTGATCGCATCCGGCCTCGACGTGCTGGTCCAGCATCACGAAGCGCCGCTGGCCACGCACGAGCAACTGCTCCGAGTCCACGCGACGGACTACATCGAGTTCATCGAATCCAGCACGCCGGGCGGCGACGAAATGGTCTGCATCGACGAAGGCGATACGGTCCTGACATCGCAATCGCTGGCCGCTGCCCGGCGCGCGGCCGGCGCCGCGGTGCTGGGGGTGGACCTGGTGGTCACGGGACGCTCCTGGGGTGCGTTCTGCAATGTCCGCCCGCCCGGGCATCACGCCGAGCGCGCCCGCGCCATGGGCTTCTGCATCTTCAACAACATCGCCGTCGGCGCGGCCCACGCGCTGGTGGCCCACGGCCTGCAGCGCGTCGCGATCGTCGATTTCGACGTCCACCACGGCAACGGCACCGAAGCCATCTTCGCCAACGACGACCGCGTGCTGTTCTGCTCGACCTTCCAGCACCCGTTCTATCCGCATACCGGACACGAAGCCGAGACCGCCAACCTGGTCGATGTGCCGCTACCGGCCGCGACCGGCAGCGAAGCCTTCCGGGCCGCGGTGACGCAGCGCTGGTTTCCCGCGCTCGACGCCTTCGAACCCGAGCTGATCCTGATCTCGGCCGGATTCGACGCCCACGTCGAGGACGAGATGTCGGGCTTCGCCCTGACCGACGACGACTACGCCTGGATTACCCGCGAACTGCTGGGCATCGCCTGGCAGCATGCGTCGGGGCGCATCGTCTCCTGCCTCGAAGGCGGCTATGCGCTGAACGCGCTGGGCCGCTCGGCCGTGGCGCACATCAAGGCGCTGATCGACTGAGCGCCGAGCGCTCGACCGTGTCTCAGCCGACGCCTTCCAGCCAGGTCTCGATCAGGTAGCGGGCAATGGAATCGTGCCGGGGCAGGCACAAGGACGCGGCCGGGTCGTCCCATTCGCCGCCCGCGCGCACCTGCTCGGGCGTGTACCAACCGGCGTCGACCAGTTCGTCGTCGATGCAGCGGATCGTCTCCGTCCGGGCGACGGCGTGGAAACCGATCATCACCGATGATGGGAAAGGCCAGGGTTGCGAGGCGATATAGCGAACCTCGCCGACCTCGATGCCGGATTCCTCGACGACCTCGCGGCGGACCGTCGCTTCGAAACTCTCGCCGGGCTCGACGAACCCCGCCAGCGTCGAATAGGCGCGCTCGGGCCAGTACCTGGCGCGGCCCAGCAGGCACCGGGTTTCGTCGGGGTGGAGCACCAGCACGATCATGGCCGGATCGGTGCGCGGGAACGCCGGGCGCGCGCAGTCCGGATCGCTGCACACACGCAAGTGACCGCCCCGGCGACTCGCCGTGGGCGCACCGCAACGGCCGCAGTAACGATGGCTCCGATGCCAGTGCAGGATGCCGCGTGCGTAGGCCAGAAGCGATGCGTCGGGCGCCGAAAGCGTCGGTCCGACGCGCCGCAGATCGACGAACTCGCCGCCGCCCAGCGCGACCGCAGCGTACTCGTCGAGGCTCGAGAAATCGGCCGCGAAGACCGGCCGCCCCGACTCGACCCCGAGAAACACCACCTCGTCGGCCTCGCGCCGCAGCGCCATTGGCAGTCGTCCGGCCGCCGGCGCGGCTTCGGTCACGGGTTCGGCCAGGTGGCTGCGGTCACGCCACACGGCGACCAGACACGCATCCGGACTCGAAACGGCCCGGTCGAGATAGCCGGGGTCTTCACGGCGATGCGCGGCGCGGTCCAGACCGCCGTGCGCGTACTGGAGGCTGCGCAGCCGTGACTTCCGGTGGGTTGATGTTTTCGCCATGAACGCCGATCATTTCATAATCCACGGTTGCGTTGGGAACGCGCACGCGTCCCGAGCCCCGAGCCCCCAGGAGTGTATTAGGCCATGACCGCAGACAACCCGCACACCGCCGACGCGCTGCTGAACTTTCTCAAGCAGGCCGGCATGGAAGGGTTGATCAACCCGGCGGCCGCGCGCTCGCGTCGCCGCGCGGTGGAACAGCTTCAAAGCGAGTTGACCGAAGCCGAGCGCCAGGACATCCGGCGCATCGACGTCGACGAGCTGGTTTCGCGCTTCCACAAGCTGGAAGGCTCCAGCATCCGCTCCGAGACGCTGCAGGTCTACGCCGATCGCGTGCGTGCCGCGCTGGACGAGTACCTCGCCTGGCTCGACAACCCCGATTCGTTCATGGGCGCCAAGCGCGAGAAGGCGCGGGCCTTCGTTCGGGGTGCCGGGGCGCTGGACGAGTCGAAGCGAGCCGCCGAGCAGGCAACGCTGGAGGCCACCGAGAACCCGCCCAGCGTGGTGCCGGTTCCGATCCGCGAAGATCACGTCGTTTACCTGGCCAACCTGCCGCTGCGACTCACCCGAACCGAAGCCGAAAAGATCGCCCGGGTCGTGCGGGCCTTCGCCGATACCGATCGCGCCGAGAGCGCGGACGGAGAAGACGAAGCATGACGCGGGTATTCCTGATCGCGCTGATGGCGCTGTTCGTCGTCGTCGGCGCGGGCCTGATCTATTACCTGTTCTTCGTCGAGGGCCAGGGGCCGTTCCACGACAGCCTGGTTCCCGAGCTGATCGGCATCTGCATCGAGGGCTTCGTGCTGTTCGGGCTGTTGACGCTGGTCCAGCGCTCGCGCGAGTCGGCGCGCAAGCACGAGCTTTGGCTGAGCCTGCGCGGCTCGTTTCGCGGGCTGTTGTCGAACCTCGACATCGCGTTTCTCGAACCCGACGCCGATCCGGCCTCGTCCCAGGACCTGGAAACCAACCCTGCGGTGATCGACTACATGCTCGACCAGCTTTCGCGCAAGCACCCGGACCTCGATAGCCTGGTCGAGCTCAAGCGCGAAGCCAGGGAAACCGTGTCGCTGACCCGCGACCTGGTAGCCGTCGCCGCCCAGCTCTCGGCCAGCCACATGAACTGGTGGATCGCGATCGTCGACTCGATCCGCCGCCTGTCCGAGGCGCGTGACCGCGAGCAGGCCGAATCGGCCATCCACGAAATGCTGATCAACATCCGCGAACTGGATCGGCTGGAGTACTGAAGCGCTTTTGCTTCGGGGAGACGGGGCCGCTCAGGAGGCGGGCGCGACCGCAGGCGCCTCGCGTCGCCGCGTCAGCTTGAGCACGGTGACCACCAGCGCCGGCAGGAACGTCAGCGTCACCAGCGTCGCGAACAACAGGCCGGACAGCACGACGACGCCGACGCCGCGATACAGCTCGGTACCCTCTCCCGGGATGAACACCAGCGGCGCCAGCCCGAACAGCGTGGTGATCATCGACATCATGATCGGACGGATGCGCGTCGACACCGCTTCGCACACGGCCTCGACGATGTCGTCCATGCCGTGGCGCAGATTCGACAGCGTCCGGTCGACGATCAGGATCGGGTTGTTGACCACCACGCCGAGCAGGATCAGGAAACCCAGCATCGTGATCATGTCGAAAGGTTGACGCACGCCGACGCCGTTCAGCGCGGCCAGCCCGGCGATGCCGCCGGCGATTCCCAACGGCACCGCGGTCAGGATCACCAGCGGCCAGCCCCAGTGATTGAAGATCGCGACCATCACAAGGAAGCTCAGCACGATCGCGACCACGTAGTTGTCGGCCAACGCGGCCCGGGTCTGGGTCAGTTCATCGCTGGCCCCGGAGATATCGACCGAAACCGCCTGAGGAAGCACGCCATCGTTGCGCATGCGCTCGATGACCTCGCTGCGCACGCGCTCGACGGCGGTCTCCAGCGCCACCGAACGCGGCGGGATGATGTTCAGCGTCACGGTGCGGCGTCCGTTGAGCCGGCGCACCGAGTCGGTATCGACCGTCTCGACCACCTCGGCGATCGCCGAAAGCGGCACCACGGCGCCGGACGGCGTGTAGACCGGCAGGTCCTCGACACCGGCCAGCTCGCGCTCGCTGCCGGCCGAGGAGAACACGAATACATCGATCTTGTCGTCGCCGCGGAAATACTCGTCGACGAACGCGCCGTCGGTCAGCGCGGCGACGGCAAAACCCAGCTCGTCGGCGGAAAATCCCAGCTCGGCGGCACGATCCCAGTCCGGCCGAATCTCGATCAGCGGCTGATCCAGCGACAGCGAGCCGGGCGAGGAGTTGATCTGCGCGCCGTCGAAGGCCTGCTCGGCGTAGCGGAACGCGGTCTCGGCGACCACGTAGAGCTCGGCCAGCTCCTGGCCGGTGATATCGAGATTGACGCTGCGCGTGCCGCCGTCGTTGCCGGAAATGATCGAGCCGCGGCTGACGAAGGCGCGCATGCCCGGGAAGGTCTCGTAGTAGTCGCTCATGACCCGGATCAGCGCGTCGACCTGGCCGGTGTCGATGGGCTCAGCGATGACACGCAGGCCGCCGGGGTCGACCGACAGATTGAAATAGGCCAGCGCCGGCACCGACGCCTCGCCGGCCGCAAAGCGCGCCGGATCGTCGCCCACGTAGGGCAGAAAGTAGTCCTCCAGCTGATTGCCGATGCGCGACATCTCGCTCAGGTTGTAGCCCGGCGGCGCGATCATGCGCGCGAACAGCTTGGGCTCCTCGCCTTCCGGCAGGTACTCGGCGGGCGGCGTCAGCGTGACCAGAATGGCGACGACCGCACCGAACACCGCGACCATCGTCGCGATGCGGCGACGAGCGTTCGCGATCAGCCAGCCGACGCCGCCGACGATGCGTTCCCGTAACGCGCCGCCGCTCGCGGTCTTGCCGCGCATGCCGAAATTCAGCCGCGCCGACAGGCTGGGCACCACGGTGATCGCCACCAGCATGCTGGCGAGTATGGAGGCCGAAATCGCGACCGCGACGTCCGAATAGAGTTGCCCGGCCTCCTGCTGGATGAAGAAGATCGGCGCGAATACCAGCACCGTGGTCATGGTCGAGGCCAGCACGGCCGGCCACACCTGGCGCACGCCTTCCAGCGCGGCCTGCATCTTTTCCATGCCCTCGCGCCGCTTGCGTTCGATGGCTTCGAGCACGACGATCGAGTTGTCCAAGGTCATGCCGATCGCGAACGCCACGCCAGCCAGCGAAATCACGTTGATCGTGCGCCCGGCCGCCACCAGACCCAGGAACGCGGCAATGGTGCACACCGGCACGCCGATGACGCCGACCAGCGTGGCGCGTCCCGAGCGCAGGAAGGCGAACATCACGGCGGTGGCGAGCAGCGCGCCCAGGCCCAGGTTCTTCCAGACGTTGGCCACCGAGGCCTGGACGTAGACGACGTCGTCTGCGACCGGCGAGATTCTCATCCCGGCCGGCTCGACCAGGTCGGCGTTGATCTGCTCGACCGCGGGCATCATCGCGCGCTTGATGTCGATGACGTTGGAACCGGGCTCTCGATCGACGGCCAGCGTGATGCTCGGCAGTC
This sequence comes from uncultured Halomonas sp., assembly GCA_964415285.1. Classification (GTDB taxonomy): domain Bacteria; phylum Pseudomonadota; class Gammaproteobacteria; order Xanthomonadales; family Wenzhouxiangellaceae. Next base: position 20,149 of record CAYPZP010000004.1, read on the forward strand.
CGTTGACCGAGGCGCGGTCGCGCAACTCGTAGTGCGACATCTCGACCTCGGCGATATCGCCCAGGCGCACGATGGCGTCGCCGCGCACCGCGACGATCGTCTCCTCGATCTGCTCGACCGAGGCGTAACGGCCCACCGTGCGCAGCAGGTAGCGGCGCTTGCCAGCCTCCAGGTCGCCACCGGAAACGTCGCGGTTTCGGCCGCGGATGGCCGAGCGGACCTGCTCCAGCGTGATGCCGCGCTCGGCCGCGGCGGACGGGTCGACCAGCACCCGCACCTGGCGCTCGGCACCGCCCCAGACGTTGACCCGCGACACCCCCGGGACGCGCTCCATCCGCGTGCGCACGTTGTCGTCGATGAAATCCCGCATTAACGTCATGTCCAGATCGAACGGATTGCCTTCCAGCGGGCGGATCGAGAAGAACATGAACGAGTTCTGCGAAAACGAGCTGGCCTCCAGGCTGGGCTCGTCGACGTTCTCCGGATAGCCGGGCACCTGGCTCAGGGCGTTGTTGACGCGGATCAGCGCCTCGTTGATGTCGACGCCGAACGGGAACTCCAGCTCGATCCGGGCCGAGCCGTAGGACGCCGACGAGATCATGCGCTCCACGCCGGGAAGCGAGCGCAGGTACTCCTCCTGCTCGATCAGGATTTCCTTCTCCACGTCCTGCGGCGTCGCGCCCGGCCAGCTCGTCTCGACGCTGACCACGCGCACCTCCAGGTCGGGAATCATCTGCACCGGAATGCGCAGTGCGGCCAGAATCCCCAGCACGCAGATCACGAGCACCACCACGGCCAGGATGGTGCCGTGCCGAATCACCCCGGCAAACATCAACCTCCGCCCTCGACGATGCGCACCGGCTGGCCGTCGGTCAGTACCTCGTTGCCGCGAACGACGACCCGCTCTTTCGGCGACAGGCCCGATTCGATCACGGCGCGGTCGCCGTCGACACGGCCGACCGTGACTTCACGCTGGTGCGCGGTCGGCGGCGAAACCGACTCGTCGATCGCGTACAGCGTGACCGTGCCGTCGGGATAGCGGATCAGCGCGTCGCGCGGCACCAGCAGTGCGTCGGCGTCCGTGCGCAACCGGATCACGATGCGCGCCGACATGCCGGGCGTGATGTCCGGATCGGCTTCCGGCATCACCAGGCGCAGCAGGAACGTCCGCGCGGCCGGATCGCTGACCGGCACGCGGGCGACGACCGCGCCGGTGAACGCGCGACCGCCCAGCGCGTCGACGACGATTTCGACGTCGGTGTCCTGTCGCAGCCTCGGCCAAAGCCGCTGCGGCGCCTGCACGTCCAGCCACAGATCGTCGACCGCGACCAGCTCGGCCACCGCCGTGCCGGTCTCGACCCACTCGCCGGCTTCGGTCAGGCGCCGCGCGATCACGCCGTCAAACGGCGCCACGATGCGGTGGCGCGCGACGCGCTCGGCCATCGTGTCGCGCTCGGCCCGCGCCACGTCCAGCGACGCCTCGGCCACCTGCACCGCCGAGCGGCGCGCGCGGACCTCGGTGTCGGGAAAGAAGCGATCCTCGACCAGCCGCTCGGCCTCGTCGCGCAGCCGGACGGCCTCGTCGAAAGCCGCCCGGGACTGTTCGACCGCGGCCTCGGCCTGCGCCAGCTGCAGTTCGGCCAGCCGGTCGTCCAGCCGCACGATCACGTCGCCGGCCGCGACCGCATCGCCGGCGTCGACTCCGATCGACTCGACCAGGCCGGACACGCGCGGCGAAAGCTGCGCCGAGCGTCGCGCCGTGAACGAACCGGTCAACTCGATGCGATCGACTGCCGGCCGGACTTCGGCCTCGGCCACGGCAACCGGCGCGGCTTGCTGTGCTGCGGCAACTCCGGTCGCCAGCGCCAGCAGTGCGGCCCCGTATCGGAAAAGGCTCATCATCGGCGCAAGCTTAACCGAGCCCGCGCGAGGGTGCCGCGAATCGGCCGGGGCCGAGCCGGGCCGGAAAGCGACTCGCAGCGCTGAACCCCGCCTGCGCAATTCCGGTCCGAACCAGGCCCTCGGTCGCGCACGACCCGGACCCGGGCGCGGCCGGCCCCTGCACGGACTCGCGTCGACGGCGTTGCGCCGAAGTAGAGGAACTCCCGTTTCGCGGCGCCCCCGTCCGGGGCGAGTTTGCATTGCGCGCGGACCGGCGTAAGATCGTGAAACGCCTCTTTGGCCCGGCCCCGAGGAGCCAGCCCATGATCCGGTCGAAAACCCTGCTCGCCGCTGTGCTGATCCTGCTGTCGGCGGCGTGCGGCGATGCCGGCGACGGCACGCTGGCGCTTGAACACGGGCGCATGATCGAGCCGCAGTGGCCGATCGATTCGTTCACGCTGGTCGACCATACCGGCGCAGCATTTTTGCGCGATGACCTGACGGGCCGCTGGACGGTGCTGTTTTCGGGTTTCACGCACTGCCCCGATATCTGCCCGGCCACGCTCGGCATGCTCAAAGCCGCCCAGGATCGAATCGAGCCTGGCGACCGGTTGCAGACCGTGTTCGTCAGCGTCGATCCGGAGCGCGACACACCCGAGCGGCTGGCCGAGTATCTGGCCTGGTTCGACGACGGATGGATCGGCCTGACCGGCGAGCGCGACCAACTCGACCGGCTGCTCGACAGCCTGCAGATGGCCCACGTACGCGTTCCCACCGGCAACGGCGAATACACGATGGACCACGCCACCGCGATCGCGCTGATCGACCCGCAGGGCCGAATGGCGGCGTACTGGCGGCCGCCGCTGGACGCCGCTGCCCTGCACGCGGATCTGGCCGGCCTGCCCCGGCCCTGAAGCCGGGGCAGCGCGTTTTCACAGCCTCGTCAAATCCAGCTCGAAGTCCGCGTGCTGCCACGCCCGCCGGAACCGTTCGGCCACAGTGCCCGCTTCATCGTCCTTGCCCTGGGCGGCCAATGCGCGCTCGAGTCCACTGAGCGACCAGCCGTTATCCGGGTTGCGCCGCAACTCGGCACGAAACGCCGCTTCGGCGTCCACGGGACGCTCGGCATCGATCAGCATGCCGCCGAGCACGATCCGACCGGGGTAATGCCAACCCGGCGGCTCGTCGTACGGCAGTTCGTCCTCGATCGCGATCGCCTCGTCCATCGCCGTAAGGGCGGTATCGAGATCGCCCGCGTTCCAGGCCAGCTCGGCCGCCAGCGTGCGCTCGGCGATGCGCACGCCGTGGATCAGCGAGTAGCGACCCCAGACCGTCATCGCCTCGATGGTCGGGTCCTGCGCGGACTCGGCGAGGTGCTCATGGTGCGCAACCGCCTGCTCCAGATCGCCCAGGCGAAGCGCAGCCATGCCTTGCGCGTACTGCCACATCGCGACCATGTAGGGCAGGTCATCGGCCGGTTTCGGCGTCTCGCGAATCTCTTCCCAGCGCCCGAATCGCACCCGCGCGAACAATGGCGTCAGCGCGAAATTCTGCATCGGCTCGAAGCCGGGCGTGCGCATCATTCCGGGATCGCTGGTGCGCTCGCGCGTCGACTCGGCGGCCGCCATCGCCACCTTCTGCTCGCCGGCCATGGTCGCGGCGAACCACAGGAAGTGATGGTTGTGCGGCACGTAGCCCAGCGGGTAGATGCCCGGCCCGGGACGGCAGGCGGCGAGGTAGGCATCGTCGGCCTCGATCGCCCGCCGGTTGGCGATCACGGCGTCGTGCCAGCGCCCGACCCGGGCGTAGATGTGCGCCGGCATATGGACGAGATGGCCCGACCCGGGAATCAGCGTCCGCAAACGATCCGCGGCGGCAACACCACGCTCGGGCTCGTTCGACGCCTCGACGGCATGGATGTACAAGTGCAGCGCCCCGGCGTGATCCGGGTTGCGGTCGATGATCCCTTCGAGAACCTCGACGATACGAAGCGTCTGGCCGATCGGCTCGCCTTCCGGCGTCCAGTAGTTCCAGGGCTGCAGGTTCATCATCGCCTCGGCATGGAGCGTGGCGGCGTCGAGATCGTCGGGGAAGGGCCCGGTCACCGCACCCATCGCCTCGGCGTAGGCTCGTTCCAGGCCGCTTCGGTCTTCCGGCGGATTTTCGGCATAGCGAACCGAAAGCGCCTCGATCCAGGCCTGTTCCCACGGTTCGGCGCTCGGCGCGAGCCGCGTCGCCGTCTGCAGCCGCTCCCAGGCGGCTTCGTTGCTCGACGGGTCCATGCCGGCGTTGACGTGCGGCCCCAGCACCAGCGCCGCACCCCACCAGCACATCGCGCAGTCCGGGTCGACCGAAACGGCCTGCAGGAACGAGCGCTCGGCGGCCTGGTGGTTGAAACCCCAGGTCAGCATCATCGCCTGGTCGAACCAGCGCTGCGCCTCTTCGCTGTCGGTGCTGATCTCCCGGCTGTAGGCGCCCAGCCCCTCGAGCATCGTCGCGCCGACGGGCGCGATTTCCGGGATGAAGGTCTGCGGCGGCTCGGCCGCATCGGTCGGGCCGGAGTCGGCGGCGGAATCCGGCGCGCCGCCGGAGTCACGTGAACAGCCTGCGATCACCACGAGCGCGGCGGCAAGCAGCATGCATCGAAATGGCAACGAAGGGTTCATGACGTATTTCCCGGGACCGGTGGGTCCCTGGTCGTTGGTTCGATCCGGTATACGCCTGCGGGAAAGTCAAGTCAAATCGGCCGCCCGGCGTAGCGCCAGTCCAACGCGACGCCGGCAACGTCATCGCGACAAAGCCGGCATCCGCTCCATCGGTCGGGCCGCCGCGACTGGAATTCACCACCGATCTCGCGTAACCTTGCTATCCCGGTACGGCGACCCGCCACGGGATTCGCATCAAGCCCCGCCAAGGACCCACGAATGACCTCAATCTCGATCGTTTCCCGGCTACTGCCGCTGTTGCTCATGGCCGGCATGGCTCACGCCGTCGATCCGGAACAGATCGCGCGCGATGCGCTGAACCAGCGCGCCGCCGAATTCGGGCTGCGATCCCAGGATCTCGGCGACATTGCAATCAGCGATCTCTACCAGACCCGAAACAATGGTGTCTGGCGCGTCTGGATGCAGCAACGCCACGCCGGCCTGCCGGTGGCCAAGGGGCTGGCCAATGCCAACATCGCGGCTGATGGGAAGCTGCTGAGCCTGCACAGCCGGATGAGCGCCGGCGCCGCCTCGCGCGCAGCCGAACGCCAGCCGAGCCTGAGCGCGCTCGAGGCGATCGATGCGTTCGCCCGGGTGCGTCGGCTCGACCGCAGCGTCATGCCCGTGATCGTGCAGCGTCGCTCCGACGAATCGCTGACGTTTTCCGGCGGCAGCCTGGCCGATCAGCCGATACCGGCGGAACTGGCGTGGCTGGAGCACAAGGGCCGGCTGCACCTGGTCTGGGACCTCGTCGTGCGCGAGCGAACCGGCTCCGACTGGTTCAACGCCTTCGTCGATGCCCACACCGGCGACATCCTGCAGGCCGTGAACTGGACCCAGCACGCCAGCTATCACGTCTTCCCGGAGCCGCTGGAGCATCCGGGCCAGGGATCGTCGCAGCTGGTCGTCGATCCTGAAGACGCCGACGCCTCACCGCTGGGCTGGCACGACGACGGCGGCCAGAGCTATACCGACACGCGCGGCAACAACGTCTGGGCCCAGGAAGATACCGACAACAACAACGTGGGCGGTCGCCGACCGGACGGCGGCGTCGGGCTGGTGTTCGACTTTCCGCTCGACCTGGACACCCAGCAACCGTCGCAGTACGAGGATTTCGCCATTACCAACCTGTTCTACTGGAACAACGTCATTCACGACATCCTCTGGCACAACGGCTTCGACGAGGGAGCCGGGAACTTCCAGGAAAACAACTTCAGCCGCGGCGGCGTCGACGGCGATCCGGTCCAGGCCGACGCCCAGGACGGATCGGGCACGAACAACGCCAATTTCGGTACGCCGCCCGACGGTTTTCAACCGCGCATGCAGATGTTCGTCTGGACCGGCTCGCCGCCGGCCACGCTGCGGGTCGATCCGCCGGCCGCCTCGGCTGGCGACTACTCGGCCGCCGAGGCGTCGTTCGGCGCCAACATCGGCGACCCCGGCACCAGCGGCGCACTGGAGCTGGTCGACGACGGCAGCGCCGATCCCGAACTGGGCTGCGGCGCGCTGAGCGGATTCACCAGCGGCAACATCGCGCTGATCCGCAGAGGCGGCTGCCAATTCGGCACCAAGGCGCTGACCGCGCAACAGGCCGGCGCCTCGGCGGCGATCGTGATCAACAGCGCAGCCGGCAACGGCACGCTGACCATGGGCGGCGGCAACGACGGCGGCGCGGTCGGCATCCCGGTCGCGATGATCGGCAACGACGACGGCAACGCAATCGTCGCTGCGCTCGGACAGACCGTGAATGCGCGGCTGTTCGGATCGAACGAAGCCGCCCCGGATCGCGACAGCGACCTCGACGCCGGCGTCATCGCGCACGAGTACGGCCACGGCCTGTCCAACCGGCTCACCGGCGGACCGTCGCAGGTCAGCTGCCTTTCCGGCAATCAACAGGCCGGCGAGGGCTGGAGCGACTTTCTCGGCCTCTGGGTCACGGCCAAGGCCGACGACGAACTCGACGCGCCGCGCGGGGTCGGCGGCTATCTGATCTACCGCGAGAACATCCCCGGCGCCGGCATTCGGCCCGCGCCGTACACGCGCGACATGATCCTCAATCCGCTGACCTACGAGTCCGTCGGCGATCAACCCAGCATCTCGATTCCGCACGGCGTCGGCACGGTGTTCAACTCGGCGCTGTGGGACATGTACCTGAATCTGGTCGAAAAGCACGGTTTCGATGCCGACTTGAAGCGCGGCAACGGCGGCAACCACATCGCGCTGCAACTGGTAATCGAAGGCATGAAGAACCAGCCCTGCGACCCGACCTTCCTCGAAGCCCGCGACGGCATCCTGCTGGCCGACCAGGTCGACAACAACGGCGAAAACCAGTGCGAAATCTGGGATGCCTTCGCCCGTCGCGGCATGGGCGTGGACGCCGATGACGGCGGAAGCAGCTCCTCGCTGAACGTCACCAACGGTTTCGCGATTCCGGCGATTTGCGAGCTGCCGTCGGACTTCGTGTTCGGGGACCAATTCGAGTCGCCCTGAGCGCACGCCGGTGTCGCCGATCCGCGTGCGGCGGGTCGGCAACGCCGGCTTGGGCGGGCCGAGTCAGCGCACTCCGATGCGGACCTACAACGCGGCCTGCGTCCGATCCAGTCCCCGGGCCAATTTGTCGACCAGTTCTTCGATACCGGCCTCGTCGATGATCAGCGGCGGGCAGATGGCGACCGTGTCGCCGGGCAGCGCACGCACGACCAGCCCCTCTTCCAGGCACGCTGCGGTGGCCTTGAATGCGATCTTCTCCGACGGATCGAAGCGTGTTTTGATAGTCGGGTCCCGGACCAGTTCCAGTCCGGCGATCAGCCCGACGCCGCGGTAGTTGCCCACCAGGGGGTGGCCGGCCAGCGCGGCAAGCTTCGATTGCAGGATCTCGCCCATCGACGCGGCGTGCGCCATGATGCCGCGCTCCTCGTAGAGCTCCAGCGTGCGCAGCGCAACGGCCGCAGCCACCGGGTGCCCGGAGTAGGTCAGCCCGTGGGCAAACATGCCGACTTGTTCGGACGCCCGCTCGATTTCCTCGTACATGAACGGCGGAATCGCCACCGCCGAGATCGGCTGGTAGGCCGAAGACAGCGCTTTGGCCATCGTCATCGTCGCCGGCTGTATGCCGTAGGTCTGGCAGCCGAACGGATTGCCGGTGCGGCCGAACGCGGTCACGACCTCGTCGTCGATGAACAGGATGCCGTGCTCGCAGAGAATCGGCTGGATCTTCTCGAAGTAGGTTTTCGGCGGCAGCACCAGTCCGCCGGCGCCCATCAGCGGCTCGGCGATGAACGCCGCGATCGTATCGGCGCCCTCGCGCGCGATCACTTGCTCAAGCTCTTCGGCCAGCCGGGTCGCGAATTCCTCTTCGGTCTCGCCCTCGTGCGCCTGGCGGTAGTGGTGTGGCTCGGTCAGGTGCACGATGTCCGGGCCCGGCACGTCGAAATGCGCGTGGAACGGCGGCAGCCCGGTCAGCCCGGCCGTGGCCAGCGTCGTGCCGTGGTAGCCGCTCTTGCGCGAGATGATCTTTTTCTTCTCGGGCTTGCCGATCGCGTTGAAGTAGTAGCGCGCCAGCTTGAGCTGCGTGTCGTTGGCGTCCGAGCCCGAGCAGCCGAACAGGAAACGCGCGCCGTCGATCGGCACCCACTCGGCCAGCTTGGCGGCGAGCTTGATGCTGGGTTCATTCGCCCGGGCCGCGAACAGCGGGCCGTAGCAGAACGTCTCCATCTGCTCGGCCGCGACCTTGGCCAGTTCCTTCTCGCCGTACCCCAGCGCCGTGCACCACAGTCCGGCCATGCCTTCCAGGTATTGCTTGCCGTGCTGGTCGTAGACGTGGATGCCCTCGCCGCGAGACCAGATGATCGGCTCGGCGTCGCGCACCATGCGGAGATCGGAGGAGGGATGGAAAAGAAAGCGCTTGTCCAGCGCTTCGAGCGCCTGGGCCATGGAATTCGGTCCGGTTCGGGATCAGCCTTCGATGATAACCGGCTGCGGCTCACGGAGGAAAACGGGACTGGCACGCCAGCGGGGTGCTCGGTGCGCATTCTGGCACCCGAAACCGCGAGCGGCGGGAAGTCCGCGTTGCTGCGCCAGTTCCGCGATCGCCCAGCGCACGTTTTCGGCGCGTTCTCCAGTCGATCGGCATCCGCGTTCAGCCGCCATGGCCAGCAACTGTTCGAGACGGTCGATCGCGACCGTTTTCGGATCTGCTTGACAATGGGAATGCGAACGATTACGCTTTTCATTAGCGGGAATTGGCCAATCGACTCCTACTGATCGATATCGAACGTGATCAAGCACAACCCCATGCGCCGTGCCCTGCTCGCCATGGCGCTCGGCACCGCCATGTTTCCGGCCTCCTTCGCGCTTGGCGAAGATGCCGCTACCCACGCCAGGCTTGGCCTCGAAGCTGCAGACCGGTGGCCCGGTTATGCCTCGCTGTGCAACCTGGATTCCCGTATTCGCGACGTCAATTCACCGCGCTCGGAATCGGCTCGCAACCAACCCACAGGGGAGCGCGGGCGCGGTGCGGCAGCGCGCCATGGCAGAACTTCCCGACCGCTGCCCCCGGTGCGGGTTTTCGACAACCTCTACTTCCTGGGTAATCGCTCGGTATCGGCTTGGCTCTACGGGGATGAGCGAGGCTACCTGCTGATCGACGGCCTCAACAATGATGAAGAAGCCCGTCGGTTCATCCTCGGCGGAATGAAAACGCTCGGGCTGGATCCCGAAGCGATACAAGGCGTGCTGGTCACTCACGCCCATGGTGACCACTACGGGGGCGCCGACTATGTGGCCGAGGTGCTCGGCGTCGACATCATGATGAGCCAGGCCGACTGGGACCTCGCGGCTGCGCTGGGCGAGCACCCCAGGTTCGGCGCCCCGCCTGAGCCGGGCGTTGTCGTGCGCGACGGCCAGACCATCCGCTTCGGCGTTTCGGCACTGGATGTGCATATAACGCCGGGACATACGCCAGGCACGATCTCCCCGGTTTTTGCCGTGTATGACGACGGCCAGCCGCATTCGGCAATGCTGTGGGGCGGCACCGGCTTCAACTTCGGCCCGAACGCAGAAATTTTCCGGGACTACGCCGAATCCGCCGCGCGGATGCGCGAGCTGTCACGCGAAGCGGGTGTCGATGTGTTCATCTCCAACCATGCAAGACGCGACGGCTCGATCGAGATGATGGCGGCCCTCGCCGACAGGCAGCCCGATGAACCACACCCATTCGTGACCGGCGAGGAGGGCTATTCACTGTTCACCGTGCTTGAACAATGCGCTCTCGCCCAGGCGGCGCGCTTGCGCGGCGCGGTCTCCGAATGAACACACCATGACCTTGATAACGCCCAACGGGGAAGCCCCTTGGACCGAGCCTGTTTCATGGACCGACCCACGGCCTACATGCTTCCGGAAAAAAACAATGAAGAAACTCCGCCTGATGCAACCCACACTTCGTCATTTGCCGCCGTTGCGCTTGCCGCTATTGTTCACCGCTGCTGTCCTCGGCGGTGGTTCGCTTGCCGCCACAGCGCAAACCGCCGATGCAGAATCTCCCCTGAATCTCGGCCCGGTGGTAGTCACCGCGGCCGGAGTCGAAACCTGGACGCTCACGTCTCCGGCCAGTGTGACCGTGATTGCCGGCGAAGAGCTCGAAAAGAGCAGCTTCGTCGATCTCACCGATGCGTTGCGAAATGTCCCGGGCGTGGCGGTGGCAGGTCCTGCGGACGGCGAAAACATCTTCATCCGCGGCCTTCCGTCCGAATACACCCTGATCCTCATCGACGGCAAGCGTCTCAATTCCCGGGCAGCGCGCACCAATGCGTCCGGTGGAGTCGACCAGTTCTACATGCCGCCCGCCTCCGCTATCGAGCGGATCGAAATCGTGCGTGGTCCGATGTCTTCGCTGTACGGATCCGACGCCATGGGTGGCGTCATCAATATCATCACCAAACGCTTCTCTTCCGGTTGGACCGGAGCGCTGACCGTCGAGGCGACCGTTCCCGAGCAAGGCGAAGACAGCTCCGAGCGCCAGCAGTCGTTTTACCTCAACGGCGCCCTGATCAAAGACACGCTCGGCCTGCAGGTCTGGGCTCGCCATCTCGACCGCAGCCCGTCCGAGCGGGAAGAGAACGGCCGCGTGGTGGGTCAGGACGAGCGCAACATCGAAGACATCAGGGTCCGACTGGCGTGGATACCGTCCGTATTGCACGAGATCACCCTGGAGGTCGCGCAGAATGAGCTGGAGTCCATCAGCGATAGCCAGGGGTCGGAAGCCATCTTCGATAATCCACGACGCTCAGCGTCCCTTGGCTATGACGGACAGCTCGGTCGATGGAGTGTCGTGGGCACAGCGTATCGAGAGGAAGCCGAACAGCAAATCAGCATCTCCAGGACGAACCGCAACCCTGAAATCACGACGACCGTGCTGGACGCGAAGGCATCGCGTAACTACAACTGGGCCGGCGGCCATATGATCACGCTGGGGGGCCAGTGGCGGGAGGATGAACTGGCCGACCAGAACCTGGGCCTTGGCTCGACCGATCAGGAAGACTTCAGCAATTTTCAGTGGGCCTTGTTCGCCGAGGACATCTGGTCCATGACGCCCACATTCACTCTCACCACGGGTGCGCGGTACACCAAGGACGAGCGTTTCGGCGGGGAAGTGACGCCGCGGGTGTATGGCCTTTGGGAAGTCGCAGACAATCTGTACCTGAATGCCGGTGTCGCCACGGGGTATCGGACCCCCGAACTCAGGGAGGCGACGGAAGATTATTTTTCCTGCACCGGAGGCAGCTGCCGGCGTGCGGTTGCGCCCGGCAATCCGGACCTGGAACCGGAGATGAGCACCAGCTACGAGTTCGGCCTGCGCTACGCGAATCGAAGGACCAGCCTGACGGCTACGGCTTTCCATACCGATTATCGGGACCGAATCACGACCCGCGATACCGGCCGGCAACTCAACGATGATCCGCGCGGCCCGGATCTGTTCGAATGGTTCAATGTGGACGAAGCCCGCGTCCAGGGTGTCGAGCTGAGCGCCGAGCACCGCTTCGGCACGGAACTCGTCCTCGCCTCGAGCTATACGTGGACCGAATCCGAATTCGAATCCGGCGAGTTCAAGGGCAAGCCGCTCTCCCGCACTCCCCGGCACGTGGCCGGCTTGCGCGTGGACTGGCAAACACCGTGGTCCGGGCTCTCCCTCTGGTCATCGGTGCAATACACCGGTGAAAGCTCCACGATCCGGCGCGATGAGCTCGTTGAGTATGACCGGTACACCATCATCGACCTGGGAGCGACCTATGACATCAACCGCTACCTCACTCTCAAGGCCGCCGTCTACAATGCCGCCGACGCCAGCATCGAGTTCAACGAAAACGGCCGTCTCGAAAACGGCCGAACCTGGTGGGTCGGGTTGACCACCGAGTTCTGATTCGTTGTTGGAGCGGCGAGGCGTTCGCAACCAGACAGCGTTCGCACCAGAAACTGATCCAACACGCGTTCTGTCTCAACGTGGGGAAATGCCGGAGCGCCCGCCGTTGGCAACGTGCTGCCTGCCTTGCGCGGCTGGAAACGGACCTGTGCCGGCTTTCCGGGAAGTGGATGAACGGCAGTGTTCCTGATGTCTTTCTGCACGCGCGTGAGACGCGCGGGCAGTGAAGAACCAGCCGGATTCGATCGGCGCGGTCATCGTGCACCCGGCGCAGGCGCACGCTCGGCCTCGAACGCCAGATAGAACCACCAGCCCGGTTCGCCGTCCAGCGTATCGCGATCGTCGCCTGCGGCGCAGTTCCCGGCGCCGCCGGGAAGAAGAGCCGCCAGCGGCAACCCGCCGATCACCGGCGTGCCGGCCGGGATCAATGTGGCTTCGGCGTCGAGCTCGCGGACGAATCCGCGCAGCAGTCCGGAATCGATCCGGTCCGGGCTCGCCGGCGTGTACGATCCGGCAACCACGGCGTCGAGCAGCGTCAGCGCGATTCCGCCCAGCACCTGCAACCGGTCGCCGGACCGGTCGGTGAAACACGGACCGTCGATCGTCGGCACCGGTGGGGTGTATCCGCTGGTGGTTCCGGTCAGCGAGCCGCGGCAAGTCGCCGCATCGCGCGCCTCGAACGGTGCGGGCCGATCGGCGGTCACGATACCGCATTCGGTCGATGAGATCGGCGCGCTGCAAACCCCCTCGCCCGCCGCCAGCCGTCCGGACTCCGGCGGCGCGAACGGCTGCATCAGCAGCAACGGGCTGGAGTCCAGGAAACCGTCGCCGTTGCCGTCGGTATTGATACTGGCATCGATGTTGTCGTTGAAGGTCGAAGTCACGTCCGCGCAGATGATCACCTCGGCGAACACATGCGGGTCCAGCAATTCCAGCCGGCTGACACGCATCACTGCCGGCTCGAATGCCTCGAGCCCGTCAAGGAACACCATTTCCACCGGCGCCTCCTGGGCCAGGGCCGGCGCCCAGGCCAGCGACGCGCCCAGCAGCAGCGTGAGAGGAGCCTTGAACAAATGCGGCGAGTGAATACCCATGGCCATGATTCCTGTCTTGACGGTTGATCGCAAGCGCTGGGAGCTTGCGCTCCCCATTCTTCTCCTGGATGTGGCTCCCGGCGGCGGGCAACAGGTGATCGGCTCAGATCTCCAGCTCGATTGCGCCCGAACAGCCGCGCTCATTGGCCCTGCCGCCGTCGACGTTCCGGCGAACGCCCGATCCGGATGCCGAGCAGCAGCGGGCCGAACAGCATCACCAGGACCGCGAGTACCAGGGCCACCCCGAACAGCAGCGGCCGGCCGACGGTCCGATCGGCCCAGTCGCTCCCGCGCTGGTTGAATTCCTCCGCCATCACCCGCGCCTCGACCAGGATGGCGGCACGCTCGCGCTCGAGCGTCTGCGGAAGTTGCTGCATCTCGAGATTCAGCGCTTCCACCAGGGCCTGCCGTTCGACCGCCAGGCGCTCGAGCGCGTCGATGCTGGCCGCTTCCCGCTGCGCCAGCAAGGGCTCGATCTCCGTCCGGAACGCCTGCGCGGTGCGACGAGCGATCTCCGGATTCTCGGCAATCAACTCGCGAATCCGGGCTGCCGTCTGCCGGACATCGTCCAGCGCACGTGCGACCCGCTCCGACTCGGCCTCCAGGCGCACACCGGCCAGCTCGGCCTGCGCGCCGAGCCGTCCGACGCCGCGCGTGGAAACCAGGCTGACGCGGTCGGACAGATCGGACAACGCGTCCGGGAAACTGCCCGGGTTGAAGTCGGAACCGAGGTTTTCCAGGCCCGGTGCCGACCGCGCCGCGGAAAACGCATCGCGTGCCCGGAAGTTGCCGGGCTCGACCGGATGGGCAGCGGCAAATTGTTCGATGAATCGAGCCACGCACGGCGCCGTTTCTGCCGGCAGGAACGCCAGGCCGAGCCCTCGAGCACGCTGATTCAACGCCGGCAGTTCGGCGCAGACCGCGTCGGCCCCCTGCCCGAACCAGTCGAGTGCCGCCGGACCGGCGCAGAATGCATCAACGCGCGGGTTTCGACCCGCAGCTCCCGCTCCTGCGGGTTCAGCGGCGAGGAGCCGGACTCGAGTCGGATATCGAGCAAGGAGCAGCCAGTGAGCAGGGTGACCAGCGACAGCCCGACCGCGAGCATGCCGATACGGACCAGCCTGGTCCATCTACCCGGGCGCCTCGCCTTGACGCTCCGAGCCCTGAATGCGGGGCGCCCCGTCTGAAGCGCCGAACAAGATCGGTGCTTCCAGAGGGACACGGCCTTTGTTGCGTTTTCGAGCACCAACCCCACCTGCCCGATTCGATTGCGACGGTTCGCGCAAGTGTAGCGCGTGCCCGCCTCATCCGCATCCGGCACGACCGATTCTGGCAGGAACATATCGAAATGGGGCGAGGGCTCCCGGCACAGGCTCGAAAGGCTTCGTCACCGCCGCCGTGAAGGCATCTGCGGTCGCGCTGGTCAGCCCGCGCCGGAAGCACCGACTCCCGATTCGATGGAGCCCACATGGTCTGGCCTGGAGACGTCCTCGATCGGCGCCCGGGTGATTGCCGGCACCGGCGAAGCCTGGCAACAGTTCACTGAAGGAAGTTGCCGGGCGCCCCGGGTGAAATCCGCTTGCACAGAAGCCCGAGACAAAAAGCACCACGAGGACATTGCCGCCGGCGATACAGGAAGAAAGCGGGTATCTTGGTTCGTATTCATCGCAGACCGCTCACAGGGTTTGCTGCCGCTCCTCTTCAAGACTGCCGTCGGGAACAAACACGTCATGAACCCAAGCTCCGAAATGTACGAAGGCGGCCGCACCTGTGGCATGTGCGTTGCCAGGCAGACCCGAAACCACTGATCGTGCATTGCTGCCATTTCCGCTGTTGCCAGAGGCAAACCGGCGCATCGTTCGCAGTCAATGCGCTGCATGAGGCCGAGCGCATCCAGTTGATCCACGGTGCGGTCGAAGCACTGGAAGTGGCTTCACCCAGCGGCAATGGACAAATGATCGCCCGCTGCCCGAAATGCAGGTTCGCGCTATGGAGCAGTCACCATATGGGTGGATTGAAAGAGCGCATTCGCTTCCTGCGGGTCGGTACGCTCGACAACCCCGACCAGCTACCCCCGGACGTGCATATCTATACATCGACCAAGCAGCCATGGGTGGTCCTGCCCAGGGATGCCCATGCGGTTGAAGAGTTTTGAGATATTCAAAGCACCTATTCGGCGGAAAGCCTCGAGCGTCGTGCGGCGCTGATCAGCACCTGATTCAAGACCAAATCGACAAAAGCGAACAAAAGCGGGCCGGATCCTGTTTCGCGCGCACCGTCACTGCCGCTGCATGAAACAAATCCTGAACTCGCCCTGATCAGCTGAACCCTGCCCGACTGGGCAGCATCTGCATTGTTACCTGCTGGAGTACAGACCGATGGCCATCGAAGCCAAACGCACACCCGACGCCCGTTTTGACAATCTGCCGGGCTACGATTTTGCGCCCCATTACGTGGACGATTTACCAGGTTATCAGGGCCTGCGGGTGCACTACCTGGACGAGGGCGCGAAGCAGGCAGCACGTACCTTTCTGTGCTTGCACGGGCAGCCCACCTGGAGCTACCTGTACCGCAAGATGATTCCGGTGTTCCTGGAATCCGGCGCCCGGGTAATCGCGCCGGACTGGCTGGGTTTCGGTAGATCCGACAAGCCGGTGAACGACGACGTCTACACCTATCACTTCCACCGCAACATGATGATTGCCTTGATTGAGCGGCTGGACCTGCAACACCTTACGCTGGTGTGCCAGGATTGGGGCGGCCTGCTGGGGCTGACCATTCCCCAGGATATGCCCGAGCGCTTCGAGCGCCTGCTGGTGATGAATACGACAATCGCAACCGGCACCTCGCCCGGCGAGGGCTTCAACGCCTGGAAAGCCTACGCCGCCAGCCAACCGGATATGGACGTGGCGGCGCTGATGCGGCGCGCAACACCGGTCTTGTCCGATGCCGAAGCCGCCGCATACGCGGCCCCTTATCCCGATGTGACCTACAAGGCAGGCGTTCGCCGCTTCCCGGAGATGGTCATGGTGAGCCCGGATATGCAGGGCGTCGAGCTATCCAAACGCGCCCGCGAGTGGTGGTCCGAGGAATGGAATGGGCCAAGCTTCATGGCCATCGGAATGGCCGACCCGGTCTTGGGGCCGGAGTCCATGGAGCGCCTGCGTCAGATCATCCGCAACTGCCCGGAAGCCATGCAAATCGAAGACGGCGGTCACTTCGTGCAGGAATGGGGCGGGGCGATAGCGCGCAAGGCGCTGAAAGCCTTTGGTGACGTGTAAGGACAGACTGCACCGCCGACGCAACACCTCAGACCGCAAGCGAGCCCTCGAACGAACCGCGTCGTTCTGGACTGCCACCTTGCAAGGATCCACCGTTCCGCGCCGAATTCGGCGTTGTCGATAATGTGCGCGTTGCGTTCTCCGGGCAGGCGCGCCTCTGGAGAACCGACGAGCCGGGACAACGCGAAATCGCCTGGCCGTTGTTTTGTATAAACTGCTGCTACCGTGACGGGAGCAGACCATGAACATCATCACCGACAACAAACGACTTCCCCGGAATGCCCTGTGGGCGCTTGCCACCATGGGCTGGGCCGTCGTGATCTACCTGTGCTGGGTGGTGCTCATGGACTCCATCGAGCGGGCCGGCTTCTCGGTTGCCGCAATTCAGGGCCAGATTCCCGCCGAAATCGATCCGTTCATCGACCGGTACACGGCGCATCCCTGGCAAGCCCTGGCGCACACGGCCACCGGCGTGGTCTTCGCCGTGCTGGGTCCGTTGCAGTTCGTGGCGCCGTTGCGTCGTCGCTTCCCGCTTGCGCATCGCATCAGCGGGCGAATCTTCCTCCCCACGGCCATTGCCTGCGGCATCGCGGCCGTGACCATGGCCTGGAGCTTTCCCGTGTGGGGATCGTCCCGGAATCTCTTCATGTCCTTGGCCAGTTCGGCGCTGATGGTCTTTGCCTTCGTGCAGGCTTACCGCATGGCGCGTCGGCGAGAGTTCATCCTGCACCGGGAATGGATGATCCGGGGATTTGCCCTGGGCCTGGCCGTTGCTTTTTTCCGCGTCCTGCTCAACGACATTCTCCCGGGCCTGGGGTATGCCGACTTCAATGTGCGCTGGGAGATCGTCATGGTGATCAGCTGGCCGGTCATGCTGCTGGCGGCCGAGATGTGGATCCGGGCGACGCGTCCGGCTCGTCCGCGCACCAGCAACCCGAAGGTACCCGTCGCGGCCTGAGCGCCGCTAGCGACGCAGGTCCAGCCAGGCGCGCAGGTTTTTCGAGACCAGTTCCGAGGCATCCTGCTGCACGAAGTGCCCGGCTCCCGGCACCGTGAGGATCGTCAAATCCGCGTCGATCCAGTCCCAGGTGTTGTTCAGGCCGTCCGAGTGCAGCGCCGTGTCCTCCAGTCCGTGGATGACCAGGGTGGAGATGGCAATGTCGGGTGCGTTGCCCCAGCCGCCGTCTTCATCGGAAACGTCCGGGTAGTTGCGCTTGTAGTAAGCCAGCATGGCATCGAAGTCCGAGCGCTCGAAGGCCGCCACGTACTTCGCCCGCGCCGCCTCGTCCGTGACCCAGCCCGAAATCGTCTGCGGCGTCATGGGCATGCCGAAGAAAACCTCCGGGTCCCCGGGCGAACCGGCCTTGAAGACCTGGACGTACCCCGTGCCGGCCAGCACTTCCGGATTGTTACGGGCCGCCTGGGCCATGCCGTTGGGGTGCGGCAGATTCAGGATCACCAGCTTGTCCACCATCTGCGGCACATGGAAGGCCAGGTTCCAGGCCACCACGCCGCCCCAGTCGTGGCCCACGATAATGGCCTTCTTGGCGCCCAGGTGCCGGATCACCGCCGCCACGTCGCCGACCAGGAGCTGCATGTCGTAGTTTTCCACGCCCGCCGGTGCATCGCTGAGGTTGTAGCCCCGCTGGTCGATGGCCACCACGCGGTAGCCGTCTTTCAGCGCCTCCATCTGGTCCCGCCAGCCGTACCAGAAGTCCGGGAAACCGTGGATCATCACCACCAGGGGTCCTTCACCGGCTTCCACGTAGTGAATCCTGACGCCATTGCTGTCGGCGTAGCCTTCCGTGTACCCGGCATTTTCCGGGATGGCCGGATCGCTCATGGCCGCATGCCCGTCGGCGAGGAGCGGCGGCGAGGCAGCGAGCGCCAGAAGGATCGACAGTGGAACAAGCGCAGCTCGAAGCAGGCGTTGTGGCGTGAGCATGGTATGTGATCTCCCCGAGGGGCGCGGTGTGCAGATCGTTGAGGAAGTATAAGCGGCGCACACAAGGCATGAGCGCCTCATTTGCCGACTCCCGACGGCGCCCGGCGCCCGGCGCAGCGCCCCACCTGCCTCTAAGTCCTACCGGATTGTCCCGAGTCCACGCCCCTGAGATCTCGGACATCCGACTCGCAAGCATTCATCGCACAAGGAGGAAGAGCGAACCGCCGGTCGTCGCCCGGTCGGGAAGTTCGCCGGCGTCCTGCTCGATTCGCCACGGAGAGTTCGCATTCAGCACGAGGCCGAGTTGCTCATGCAGAAAATCAAATCCGTACCGGATCCGCCGATTGGTGCGCAGCGCTCTGTGCACAACGAGCCACACGTCGACTTCAATCGGCGAAGAATCAGGCGTTACGCGCACTACCGATGGCTCATTATCGCCAACCTCGCGCGACATCATGCCGACCCCAGGGCCCGATTTCGTCAATTTCCACTGCGCCAGCCGGCTATTGGTGCGAACCGGGAAGTTCTTCGAGGTGACTGGATCGCCTTTCTCTTTCAGTAACTCCATTGACCGGACGCTTCAGCGGCAGGAAGGCAAGCCTGCGTTTCAGGCCTTGTGAATCAGGCTGGGGAATCCGGTGACTGTTCCCGAACTCGCCTCCGGCTGCGAGTCGATGTCGGGAATGGAGGCACTTTGACAGGCAGGAAAATAGAGCCCGGCCTGAGCGGCGAGGATTCGCAAGGGGACGCCGGAAATCAGGAACGCCCAGGCTGGAATCAGCCTGGGCGTTTGCTTGATAGACCTGGTCGATCGACGGCCGGCAGCTTACCGACGATAGTTCAGTGCAAGCCCGCTCAGCGACATCAACAAGACCAGGAGCACCGCCAGCCCCAGCGGGCCCAGGGTCGGGACCCCGATCGGCGGCTCGGGATCACGGGTATCCTGCACCGCGAACAGCGCATAACCGCTCAAATACGGGAACGGCTTGGGATCGTCGACGGATCCAAGATCGACCAGTGGATGGTAATAGTTGATCCGGCCGCTGGCTTCCTGAAAGGTGTTGATCAGCTCGTTGAGCCCTGCGGTGATCTCGTCGAAAAAGCCGGCTTCATCCACGGCCTGCAGCCCGAGCACCGCAAAAGAGGTGACCTGGCTGACCGTTTCAACCGGATCGACCGGCGAGGTAAAGGCCTGCGTGCTCTGCAGCACACCGCCATCGGCGGATTGATGATCAACGAGTCGTCCGGCGAGCGCCAAAGTCGACAGCCCGGCCCATGGACCGCTTGCCGGCGTCACGGATTGGCCCGTCGTGCCGGCGAGCCACACGGCCCCGGACAGACCGAGGATGTCAAACCCTTCGGAACCGAGCGAGTAGCTACCGTCCGGTGCTGATTCCAGCGCCGTTGCGGTACCGGCAGCCAGCGCGCTGTCGAAGGCGATGATGCCGGCCTCGTTGGCAGCCGCGGCAATCAGCGCCAGATCCCAGGCGGCCACGACCTCGCCGACGCCAGGCTGTGCCGCACGACGAGCCAGCTCCGACGCCACGTAGTCATCGATGTCCCAGTCGCCCGTCGGCCCGTAGGTGCCAGCCGCCAACGGACCCCAGAAATTGGTCTGAATGAAATCGGCGTACTGGGGATCACTCGTTGCGTCCGAAAGCCGAATGAAGAACAACGGATCGAATGCTCGGATGCGCGGCGCGGTCGTGGGGAACGTATCAAAATTGTTGATCAGGAAATCGCCTGCCGCCACGGCGGAGTCAAGAAAGTCCGGATCCTCGGTGGCGACCCAGGCCCCCAGCACACCGAGCGCAGCCGGCGACTGCACACTGGCGAAAAACAGCGTCGCCGGGTCGCCCTCGCTGAGCGGAAAGCTGCCGTCCGGCCGCTGGCGTGCCTCGAGCCACTCACCCGAAGCCTGCATGAAAGCTTCAATATCCTGCGCGGCCGCTGGCGCACTCAACACGCCGAACGCGCAGGCCAACGAAAACAGCGGCGCCACCAGCGCGCGCTTGAAACGCGAGGCGGTCTTACGTCCTGGATTCGAGCACATACCCCTCTCCTCAACTTAAGTCATCAAGAACACGAAATCGTGTGAAACGCTAACTTCAACCCTGCAAGCACCAATGAAAAGCTATATGCATCAAGACTTTGTCAAGCAATATTAACAGCCTGATGAAGAAATGGCCAGTTTTTTTGTCGGCCCCGAACGGTCCGTTCCCGGACCAATGCCGCGACAACAGGCGGCACGGCGGTCAGAGGCCACTCGAGCCATGGGCCAATCCCACTCTGGCCTCGGGTTCCCATGCCGCCGCCGCACTGCACCCACCCGCGCCAACGATCGACCCCATGCTCAAGCCACCCGGGCCCGGCGCGAGCCCTGCCGCGCAGGGCCTCGCGGCGAGCCAGATCATCGGCAAATCCTACATGCCGCACGGCTCGGAATAAAGGGGTTCGGTCCACATGAGCGGGTCAGCTTCGTGCATTGACCGGCAACGCGCGTCTTCAGCTTTCGAAGTGATCGCAGAACAGCAAGTCTCCGTCCGCGTTGCCGGCAGCCGGCAACAGGGTCCAGAAACCACCGGAATGGGCGAAGTCGGAACTCCCGGAAGGGTGGTCGGGGTCCGCATCCGGTTGGCCAATGGTGCCGCGCAGCAGGTAATCACCGCCGGTGGCGAAGGTAGCGCCGCCGTCGACAGTCTGCCAGCGAATTTCATAGCCGACACCGGCTGGACCGGGGTCGGCCGAAGAGCAATCGGCTGTGGCGTTGCCGGTCAACGCCGTCGAATCCTCGCCGGCCATGCCGTCGGATTCAGCCGCGACGGAGGCGCTGGCCAGGCCGATCAGCATCACGGCAACCGGCTGCTTCCAGTTCACGACCCGGCCCAATTCAATCCACTGCACCCTGGTCTCGTTCGAGGCGGCTGCGCAATGCGGCGAGCTCGTGTCTCAACTCGAGAATGGCCTGGTCCTGGATCTCGTTCCGCTCGCGCAAACGTTCGTTTTCGGCCTCCAGCCGGGCATTGAGCCCCTGGATCGCAGCCAATGCCA
This sequence comes from uncultured Halomonas sp., assembly GCA_964415285.1. Classification (GTDB taxonomy): domain Bacteria; phylum Pseudomonadota; class Gammaproteobacteria; order Xanthomonadales; family Wenzhouxiangellaceae. Next base: position 41,523 of record CAYPZP010000004.1, read on the forward strand.
CGCCGCTGGCGTCGACGGTGCTGATCGTTCCGGTGCCCGTGCCAAGGCCGAACGCGGCATGGAAATCCTCCGCCATGGGTCCAAGGTGAACCCCCTCCTCGGGTGATCCCCGATAGAACCAGCGCGTCAGGGGCAGACGCATCACTGCCGACAGGATTGCGCCCGAATCGATGGCTTCGAAGCCGGCCTTGAGCACGCGGCTGGAGCTGTTGGTCCACGCGCCCCCGTCGGTCAAATGCGCTCCGGTCGAGGTGTTGATGAAGCGTCCGGGGGGCAGGCTGACGCTGCTGTCGTCACCGAAGTAGACGCCGCCGGCCGCGCGCACGAGGAATTGGTTGGCGCCGGTCGACACGAAATCGGCGCTCTGGGAATCGGCCCAGACGAAGGTCCCCTCGTCGCCGGCACTCGCGCCGGCCAGCGCGACACCGCCGCAGCCGAAACCCGCGTCCCCGCTGAGAACGCCCGGCCGCGCCTTGGCGCGACGACCACCGGCCCAGGAATAGGCGCCACCGGCACAGTTCTCCTCGCCGCCGGCGACCGTGCTCTGGGTGCCCGTGGCAGAGTTGAAACCGCCGCCGGCGACCGCGCTGTCCTGGCCGCTGGCGACATTATTGAATCCGCCGGAGATGGTGCTGGTCAGCGCAGGGGCCCGATTCTGCTCACCGCCACCGATCGTCGCCCCCTTGTCGGTGACGAAATTGTCGAAGCCGCCGGCCACCGTGCCGTTGACGCCGAGAACGAAATTCGTCTTGCCGCCGCCCACCGTGCTGGCCTCGCGACCGGCGAAATTGTCGACCCCGCCGCCGACGGTGGCCCAGGGGTGATTGCCGGTGATGCCGTCATCGTTGCCGGCCACGTTGGCCTGGCCGCCGCCGATGGTGCCGAAGTCGTCCGTCACGCGGTTGGGGTTGACGAACGAACCGGATACGGTTGCCGGTACCCCGCCACCGGAAATCGTGGCCCCGCGCACGCCCGGTTCAAGCACATTGCCCGGGCTCCCCATCCGGATATTCGCGGTAAAGTCAGCCGGATCGATCAGCGGGACTGCCTCGAAACGGGCAACCGGTTGACCATTCGCACCGATCACCAGCGCCTGGTCGTCGCTCGTTCCGACGAAATCGGTGGCCGGGTTCGTGCCGGCATTGCCGGTCAGGCTCCAGGCCGACCCGACGCCCCCGGCGCTTGCGCAGATCGCCGTACCCTGTTCGTCGATCTGACGAATGAACTGCCCGCTCGGACAGGGATTGGCGACCCGGCGCTGGACTTCGCCGGCGTCGACCTCATTGCTGCCGACGCTTCCATCCACGATGCTATTGCGGTCTACCGAGTTGTCCAGCGCAACCGCCGCGGCCCAGGCGTAGGGCGTGGTGGACAAGCGGGTCCGCGGTAACAGGGTCTGATACGTGCCTGTGCCGGACGCTCGCACCTCGATCTCGAGAAAGCGGGGCTGACTGACCAGCGAAGCCGCGCCGAAGTCCAGAAACACCGAAAAAACGCCGTCGACGACCGGTACCGCATCGCGCGAAAGCGTGGCTCCGATCGGGCTACCGCCGGTTTGCCCGGCATACAGGCGAAAACGGAAGTCGTGATCACCTTCGACCGGAACGCCGGACAGAAGAAGTTCTCCCTGGTAGCTGAACTCCGGGTTGACCTGAGCGAGGCTGGAGGATGCGGCCATCGCGAAGCCGAATGCAGCGCCGGCCAACATCAGCACTGCAAACGATGATTGCATTTTCATGTCATGACCCTTCGGGTACAGCGTCTCGAAAGTATAAACGCGCCATTCCCTGAAACCCAAGAGCATCTGGACCTCGCCCAGGGTCGCGTTTCCATCCGACCGGATTCCATTGTGAAGTCCAGTCTGGGCACCCGCCCGGCGTCTGTTTCTATACAACCTGTCAGGTAAATCTGCGCGTTCGCCAGTTCCGGCGGCTGGAGTTCCATCGAGTCAGCGTTCGGATTCACGGCAACAGTACTCGAGCGCGGTTGCCGCTGGCGCATGCCGGACGTTCATCGCGCGTGACCCGGGTGGCATTGAGAAAACGGGTCATTACGACATGGGCAGCGTCATGAGCGGTGAGGTGAACGCCCAGGGCAGCGCTTCGATCGGCCCGGCCCGGAAGCGGGCGATCAGGTCGACAGCGATCGAGGCGTCGATGACCAGAATCCGGCTCACGCGCATCGCGAACTCGGGCATCGTGGCCTTCACTTCGGCCACGACCAACAGTCCCCCGTGGCCGAACACCAACGGCTTCAATCATGTCTTCGTCAACGTGCTCAACGAGGAGCTTGTGGTGATCTTCCGCTCCGGGTTCGAATAGCGCGCAAAACCGCCGGAGCGGAGGTCGGAGCAAGCAACTGGTCTCGGCGTCACATCGCGCCTTTCATCCGGCAGGCGGTGCTCGCCGATACCGTTCAGGAAAACAAGAGCGCTGGCTATGGCCACGCCGACTGCTGGGCGGGTAACGCCTGAGCAACGGCCGGCCGCGTTGTCCCAGGGCTGTTCTTCACGAACAACTACAAAAGAAAGAACCTGCCATGCGTGAAGCCGGTCATCGGTTAACCGACCCGTCCACATAGGGGCGAAGCGTGTCGCGCATGGCCTCGGTTTCCTGCGTGAACTTGGATTGCAGGAAGCCATAAGTCGAATACGCCCAGGCCATGCTCTCGATCACTGATGCGAGTTGTGGATCATCAGGTTCGATTGCGACAACCTGGCGCGCCCCATCGATCCATTCGTGCACTACGAGATCATTCAATCGGCTGATGTTCTCGAGATGAATCCTGGTGGCGTTGTCATTTCCCTGGTGCGCAAGTCGGTATTGTGAGTAAAACCGAGTAATAGCCTCTTGAAGACCGATAGGCTGGATAAGCGCGATATCACCTGATTCAAACAACTGCACCAGGGTCGTATCAATGACGCGTATGTCTCTGAATCCGCCCAATGAGTTGATACGCGTGGCGAGGCTATTCATCTCGCCTTCATCCACCGCGTCACGGGTCAAGGCATTCGAGATGTCCGCCGCATTCCGGTGGTACTCCAAATAGTACTGCTCGGTCTCAGCCTGCTCCTCGGCCGAAAGCTGGAGGTCCAGATAGAGACGATTCAGATAATACTGGGCACGAGACTGCTCCGCCCTGGCCTCAGCCCACGCCTGAATCTGAAACCCGATCACCACGCCTGCGATCACGATCACGAATTCCAGCATCACTGCGTAGTAGTTCTGCTCGCGGATCGCCTTGGAGATGCTCTGGAGGATCATGACGACGTCGTTGTTCGATCAGCTGCCGTGCGCAGCCGCTTCCTGCTGGGCCCTTTGCCGTCGTCGGTGCTCGACGAACTGTCGATACTCGACCGGCGAAAGTCCGTCGTCGCCGTCGGCGTTGAACGGGTCCAGCTGTCCGCCCTCGAAGGCCTCGCGGATCCGTGGGGGCATCTCGGCGGCCTGCAGCACGCCGTCGAAGTCATCGTCCCAGCCGCCGAAGAACTGCGCGATATTGAACGCGAGCTGATCGTGCACCGGGTTCTCCGCCGTGCCTTCGGTCCAGCGGAAGAAAAACCCGCCGTAGAGCATCTCGTCCCAGGACTGCAGGCCCCAGGTGACGTCCTTGTCCGGGTCGGGATTGGCCGGGTTGCGGGCGCTGTTGTCGTACACGGTGGTGTGCACGATGCGCGTGCCGGCCGGCACGGTCACCGGCTCGGCCAGCGTGTAGGTGTGCTGCCAGTTGAAATCGTAGCGGGGCACCTGCAGCAGACCTTCGCGGCGGCCGTCGGGGTAGACGAGGTCGAAGCCGGTGGCGACACCGCGGAAGTGGGCGTGCGGGAACAGGCTGTAGATCTCCGCCTCGCGCTCGAACTCGAAGTAGCCGGTCTCCCGATGCCGTGATTCTCCCGCCGGGATCACCAGGTCGGTCCCCATCACGACCTGCTGCCGGAGGTGGTATTCCGGCGGATTGTCGTGGAAGTACAGCGCGATCTGCGTTTCATCGACGGTCTCGCGGCCATAGGTCGTATAGTGCATCTGCAGGTGAATCTGGCCGCCCTGGCGGACCAGAACGCCGGCGCCCTCGGGATACTCGTAGTAGTCGGCGCCGGGGGCATAGCCCCAGAGGTAGTTGTCGAACACGGCGTTGAAGCGTCGGTCGTCACCCTCGGGAATGACCTCTTCGCTGGTCCCGATCAGCACGTGGTGGACGACCTTGCGGTCGCCTGGATGAATGCTGACCGCGCGCACCCAGACGTCCCGATCCAGCGGATTGGGGATGGCCGGGAACTGGTAATCGACCACGCCGGTGGCGGGCACCGTGAACGGTGGCGAAGTGACGATCAGATCGGGCTCGCCCAGTTCCCATTCTTCGGAAATCGGTTCGACCTCGGTCAACGGATCCGGGCCGGCGCCCCTCGGCGCGCCGGCTTCGATCCAGTGCACCAGCGTGCGCTTCTCGTCGACGGTCAGCGCCCGGTCCCCATGAAGCGCCGGGTAGTCCGTCGCCACTTCCCACGGCGGCATCCGGCGGGTGCGCACCACTTCTCGAATCATCGGCGCAAAGCCGCGCACCATGTCGTAGCTGGTCATCGCCCAGGGGCCGATGCCTCCAGGGGTATGGCAGGCCACGCAGCGCTCCTTCAGGATCGGCGCGATCGTCTCGGCGTAGCTGATTTCGGCGTGCGCGTCCCTACGTTCGCGCTCGGGGAAATTGATCAGGCAGCCCTGCGCCCGTCGGCGCGGCTGTGCGACCGGTTCGCCGGCCAGCATCCGATCGAGCGCATCGGCGACGTAGTGCTCGCTGGCCTCGTTGCGCTGCGTTTCGTAACCGACCCGATCGTTGAGCGGGCCGCGATAGGCGATGGTCCAGCTTCGGGGATCGATCACGAAGATCTCGGCGCTGCGGTCGATGCCCAGCGCCTCGCCGACCAGCTGGCTCTCGTCGACCAGGATCGGCATTTCGATACCGAACTCCCGGGCTTCCTGCCGGATCGCATCACGCGTGTCCTGCAGGTTCGGGTTGATCATCGCGAACTCGACGCCCCGCTCCGCGTAGTCCTCGCGCAGGGCGCGGAAATCGCTCAGCAGGTTGCGCACGATCGGGCAGCCGTTCATCTGCACCATCAGCACGATGGCCGGCGCATCCTGATGGTAGTAAAGCTCGTGCGACTGCAGGTTCTGGTCCAGCAGGCGGAAGTTGTCGACCCGCGTGGAGGAATGAGCAGCCGCCGCAGCGATAACGCATGCGGCCAGAATCATGATCCGAATCGGTGTGTACATGCAGAACTCCTGGTGGCAGGCCGGCCTCGCGCGGCGACCATCGCTCGACGTCAACCCCGGATGGCGGCAAATGCTATCAGAGTGCCTCGGCCCTATCCAACGCCACCCGGCCGAGGGATGACCGATGTTTCTTCATCAGCACATCCCATGGAACATCCATCACAGCCGCATTCCAGTACACCGACTGGCGCAACCTTCGACAATGCCCGCAGCTTGAGCGCAGAGTGATCGAGCAGTTTGACCGCCAACGGTTACAGCTGAATCAGCCGCCAATGCCATTGCATCACTCTTATGGCACTGCAAGCGCTGCGATCTCAAGACAATCCCGACCGCGCTCAGCCCCGGTGCCGCTGCCCGAACATTTCCGCAGACCCGACGCTATCGCTTCCCGGCTCGCCATCCGAACCACCCGGGATTCCGCCAGAAAGACTCAATGCGCCCCATCCCAATCCGCCCCATCCCCTGCCTCGACCAGCAGCTCCACGTCCAGTTCCCCGGCCTGGCTCATCCGCTCGATCACACCCTGGCGCACGTCGTCGAGCGCATCCTTTTCGACCTCCAGAACCAGCTCGTCGTGCACCTGCATGACCAGCCTGGCCGGGACGTTGTCTTGCTGGATCCACGCATCGACGTCGATCATCGCGCGCTTGATGATGTCGGCGGCCGTGCCCTGCAGCGGGGCGTTGATGGCGGCGCGTTCGGCGGCCTGCTGGCGCTGGCGGTTGCGCGACCGGATTTCGGGCAGCCACAACCGCCGTCCGGCCAGCGTCTCGACGAAGCCGTCCTTGCGAGCCTGCTCGCGGGTGCGATCCATGAAGTCGCGCACGCCGGGATAGCGGTTGAAGTAGGTGTCGATGTATTCCGAGGCGGTGTCGCGGTCGGTCTCGAGCTGGCGGGCCAGGCCCCATGCGCTCATGCCGTACATCAGGCCGAAGTTGATCGCCTTGGCCGAGCGGCGCTGTTCGCCGTTGACCTGGTCGATTTCCACGCCGAAGACCTCGGCGGCGGTCGCCCGGTGGATGTCCTCGCGATCGGCGAAGGCCCGGAGCAGGCGCTCGTCGCCGGACATGTGCGCCATGATCCTGAGCTCGACCTGCGAATAGTCGGCCGCGACGATGCACCAGTCGTCCGGCGCGACGAAGGCCTTGCGGATGCGCCGGCCTTCCTCGGTGCGGATCGGGATGTTCTGCAGGTTCGGGTCGGCCGACGACAGCCGGCCGGTGGCAGCGTTTGCCTGGTGATAGTGGGTGTGGACGCGGCCGGTGTCTTCCCGAATCTTCTCCGGCAGACGGTCGGTGTAGGTGCTCTTGAGCTTGGCCAGGCCCCGATGCTCGAGAATGATGGCGGGCAATTCGTACTCGACGGCCAGCTCCTGCAGCACGTCCTCGGCCGTGGACGGCTGGCCCTTGGGCGTCTTGCGCACCACCGGAATCTCGAGACGTTCGAACAGGATTTCCTGCAGCTGCTTGGGCGAGCCGAGGTTGAACTCGCCGCCGGCCGCTTCCCAGGCCTGCGCTTCCAGCGCCTGCAGCCGCTCGGCGATTTCGGCGGACTGCTTCCCGAGAACCTCGCGATCCACCAGCACGCCAGTGCGCTCCATGCGTGCCAGCACGCTGATCAGCGGGATTTCCAGGTTTTCATAGACACCCTTGACGCCATCGTATTTCTGCACTTCGGGCCACAGACGCTGGTGCAGGCACAGGCACACTTCGGCGTCCTCACCAGCGTAATGGGCCGCGGCGGGCACGGGCACCTGATCGAAGCGGAGCTGTTGCTTGCCCTTGCCGGCGACCTGCTCGTAGCTGGTGGTCTGGCGGCCGAGGTAACGCGTGGCCAGCGAATCAAGGTCGTGGCGCGTGGCTGTTGCGTTGTGGCAGTACGATTCCAGCATCGTGTCGTGGGCGATGCCGGCCAGCTCGATGCCGGCGCGCAGGAGCACGTTCAGGTCGTACTTGGTGTGCTGGGCGAGCTTCGGGATCCTGGCGTTTTCCAGCAGTGGTTTGAGTGCCGCGACCGCTTCGTCGCGGCTGAACTCGGTGTCCTGCTCGACGTGCGCGACCGGCACGTACCAGGCCTTGCCCGGTTCGACGGCGAACGAGAAGCCGACCAGGTCGGCATCCAGCGATTCCAGGCTGGTGGTCTCGGTGTCGAAGGCGACCAGTTCGGCGGCCTCGAGTTTTTCGACCAGCGCGGCCAGCGCCTTTTCCGTCGTCGCCGTCTCGACTTCGAGCTCGCCGGCTTCGGCCGATTCGCCCTCGTGCGCCTCGTCACTGTCGGCAATCTGCCTGAGCCAGGTCGAGAAGCCGTGGCGCTTGAGCAGCTCGACCAGCTGGTCGTGTACGGGCCCCGAATAGCCAAGCTCGTCGAGCGAAAAACCGAGATCGACATCTTCCTTGAGCGTGACCAGCTTGCGGGAGATCGGCAGCTGATCGAGGGCGTTGCGCAGGTTTTCGCCGATCTTGCCGCCGATTTCGTCGGCGTGCTCGATCACCGCCTCGAGGCTGCCGTATTGCTTCAGCCACTTCGCCGCCGTTTTCGGGCCGACCTTCTCCACGCCGGGGATGTTGTCGGAGGTATCGCCGGTGAGCGCCAGCAGGTCGCCGACGAGTTCGGGCGGCACCCCGAACTTCTCCGCGACCGCTTCGGGGTCGTAGCGCTTGTTCTGCATGCTGTCCTCGAGCACGATGTCGCCGCCGACGAGCTGGGCCAGGTCCTTGTCGCCCGACGAGATCAGCACGCCGGAATCGTTCTCGCGCGCCTCGCGCACCAGCGTGGCGATGACGTCGTCGGCCTCGACGCCTTCGACCGACACGCGCGTCACGCCCAGCGCGTCGATGAGCTCGAACAACGGCTCGAGCTGTTCACGCAGCTCCGGCGGCATCGGCGGCCGGTTGGCCTTGTAGTCGGCGAAATTCTCGTGGCGAAAGGTCTTGCCCGGCGCGTCGAAGATCACCGCCAGCCGCTCGGGCTGGTATTGCTCGATCAGCCGCCGCACCATGTTGGCCACGCCGAACACCGCGCCGGTGGGCGCGCCGTCGCCGCTGGTCAGGCTGGGTAGCGCGTGAAAGGCCCGGTACAGGTACGACGAGCCGTCGACGAGGCAGACCGGTTTGGCGCTGGCGTTTGACATGTGATGATGCGGTCTGGAGACGGGTCTTCTATGATACTGGTACCGGCAGACTGCGGCCTGATGGTCACGACGCGCAGTCTGTTAGTCTTGAATCCAGCGGACACGGGAGGCTGAAATGATCTTCGACGCAACGAGAGCCGCGCTACTGGCAACGATGCTGCTGCTGGCAGGTGCCGCGCAGGCGCAGGACGTGCCACCCCCGCCCCCGATCCGAGAGCCGCTGCCGCCCAAGGTATCGGACTCCGAAGAGCAGATCGCCCCCGAAGTGCGGATCCGCACCGAGGAGGACGGGCGCACGGTCGAGGAATACGTCAGCAACGGCCGGGTCTACATGGTCAAGATCACGCCCGTGGTCGGGCCGTCGTACTACCTGCTCGACACCACCGGCGACGGCATCCTGAACATCCGGCACGAGCAGTTCGAGCCGGTCAAACCGGTCTATTGGAAGATTTTCGAGTGGTGAACCGAGACGGCGCGATGCCCGGCATCGGCGCCGCGAGCCGGAGGATTGTCGGTTGAACCGCTTCTTCCTGGTTTTTGTCCTGAGTGCCGTGTGGCTCACGCCCTTCGCTAGCGCTCAAAAGCGCATCGCCTTGACCTATGACGACGCCCCCCGCGGAGACGGGCGCGTGTTTTCGGGCGATCAACGGGCCGAGGTTCTGATCGAGGCGCTGCAATCGGTCGAGGCCGGCCCGGCCGCATTCTTCGTGACGACGCGTGGTTTCGAACGGACCAGCGGCAGAGATCGTGTTCGAAAGTATGCGGACGCCGAACACCTCATCGCGAATCATACGCACACCCATCCTTGGGCAAACAAAACCCCATCCGATGCGTTTCTGGCCGAGATCGACCACGCCGAGGCTGAATTGTCCGGACTTCCGAATCGCCGCGCCTGGTTCCGGTTTCCGTTTCTCGATGAGGGCCGGGACGCGGACAAGGTCCAGACGATCGCCGCGGGGCTCGACGCCCGGGGGCTGGCGAATGGCTATGTCACCGTCGATAATTACGATTGGCATGTGGATCTGAGGCTGCAGCAGGCGCTCAGGGACGAAAAATGGGTCGATTTCGAGAAACTCGGCCGGTTCTACGTTCGGATGATGATCTACGCGGCCGAGTATTACGACGGCATCGCCGTTCAGACGCTGGGCGAGTCACCGGTTCATGTCCTGCTGTTGCACGAGAACGATCTGGCCGCGCTGTTTGCTGATGATCTGGTGCGCGCGTTTCGCGCCGCGGGCTGGGAGATTGTCAGCCCCGATGCGGCCTATGACGACCCGCTTCCGGCGCCGCTAAGCCTCAATACGGGACAAGGTCGTGTCGTAGGCCTTGCCGCCGATGCGGGCCGGGCAGCAAATACGATGTGGAGCTGGGCCATCGATGAAGCGATGATCGATCTTCAGCTCGAGCGTTCCGGCGCGTTTTCCGACGCGTCTGAACGCCCGGGCTGTTCGGCGCCGCCGCAAACGCCGGAAATTCTGGCCGAAGGCGTCATCTCGCAACAGGATCGCCATGAGTTCGGCATCTCGCTCTCTCAAGACTGCGAGGACCTGTTCGTCGGAATCGAACACGGCGACTGGCAATCGGTGGAACACTATCGCCGGACGACAACTGGTTGGGCGCATCTTCGACGGGTGATCGGATCGGAAAATCTCAGCGCCAATGATCCGTATATCACCCCCGATGGCCAACGGCTTTATTACATTCGCCACGAAGGCGAAAACACGCAGATCGCCTATCTCGACCGCGAAGGCGTTTCGAGCTGGAGCGAGCCGACGATCCTGCCCGAGCCGGTCAACACCGCCGCCCGGGAGTTCTATATCAGTTTCGACACCAACGGCGATCTGATCTTCGCCTCGGACCGGGACGCGGAAGTCGAGGGCGACTACAACCTGTATCGGGCCAGCTATGACGCTGGCGATTTTGTATCGGTGGCAGCGCTGCCACAAGGCATCAACTCGCGCTGGTATGAAGCCGATCCGTTTATGGCACCGGATAGCGGCTATCTGCTATTTGCATCGAACCGGCGCGGCGGAGACGGGCGCGGTGACATTTACGTGGCGTTCCGTCTGGATGGTACGAGTGGGTCGGACCCACGGCCGATCACCGCCATCAATACTTCCGGACACGAGCTTTGCCCCTTCGTCAGCGCGGATGGCGAAACGCTTTATTACACCAGTGATCAAGACATTTACCGGGTCAGTGCTTCGTTTTTGCAGGCGCTGAAGAGCACCCCCTGAGAACCTTATTTCGGCTGGCATTCGCTTCATTCGGCTGGACACGCCTATTGTTTCAGGACTTACGGCCCATGCGCCCGGGTGCCGGATCGTCCGATACTCGTGCTCCTGAATCCGGAGTAGCGACCAAACGTGCCGTCATTGCCACACGCCTGTCTCGGCCGGCCCCGCGCGGATCATGTCGCGGACGGCATTCGGATCGCCGAACTCGATGCCACGGTGCCGGCCGCCGATGTGCCCGAGCACGAGCATGAAGACGCGCATATCGTGCTGGTGCTGAACGGCGCATACGCCAGTTCGGCGCGTTACATGCCGGACGTTGCCGCGCCGATGATGGTTGTCTCGAACCCGCCGGGCACGGCGCATCGGGACCGGTTCCTCGACCTGCCCGCGCGCTATCTGGTGGTGGAAATCGCGCGCGACCTGTGGCAGAGCACGCCCGGCCGCAACACCTGCCGACCGGCAGTGCGGATGCACGCCGATGCGCTGGCGCTTCTGCTGAGCGTGCGCGCTTCGCTGCATCGCGATCCAACCGACCTCGACCTGCGCCGCGAGGAACTTGCGCTGGAACTCTGCGCCCGGGCCACCGGGGTCGCGGCCGCCGATCGCCGGCCGCCGTTCTGGCTGGAGCGAATCCGCGAGCGCTATCACGAGCACTGCAGCCGGCCGCCGGCGCTGACCGACGCCGCGCGCGACGCCGGGGTTCACCCGACCTCGCTGAGTCGTGCGTTCCGACGGCATTACGGAATGTCACTCGGCCAGTGGATACGGAACTGTCGCGTCGAATGTGCGGCCCGGCTGCTGGCACACGACCGACGACCACTGGCCGACGCGGCGCTGGCTGCCGGCTTCGCCGACCAGGCGCACTTGAGCCGGGCGCTTCGCCAATGCATTTGGCTGACCCCGGGAGCGTTGCGCAGGTTGATTGCGGTTGATTCCTGATGATCTACAGCCCGGAACATTCGTGGCCGGTCGATATTTATTCAAACCAAGTGCAAAGATCGTTCAAGACCCCACGTCAGTAACCATCAAAAATACTCCCACCTCACTCTCGAATCCTGCCCATGAACCCACGCACGATTTTCGCTACCGTGTTTCTGCTGTCCGGCGCGGCGGTCGCGGCTGAACCGGACTTCAAGCCGCTGACCGAAGCGCTCGAAGCCGATGAATTCGGCCGCATCACCAGCGTTCTGATCGCCCGCGACGGCGAACTGATTTACGAGCGTTACTTCGATGAGGGCGGCGCCGAGGCGCGGCGCAATACGCGCTCGGTCACCAAGACCGTGACCAGCATGCTGGCCGGTGCAGCGATCGCCGACGGCCATCTGAAAGGCGTCGACCGGCCCATCCTGCGGGTGCTGAATCGCGAGCGCGTGCCGGCCAACCCGGATTCGCGCAAGCAAGCGATCACGATCGAGGATCTGATGACCATGTCGTCGCTGCTGGAATGCCATGACGACAACCCGTTTTCGCGCGGCAACGAAGAACGCATGTATCTGGTCGAGGACTGGGTGGGATTCTTCCTCGATCTTCCGATCCAGGGCTTTCCGGGCTGGATGAGCAAGCCCGCGGACTCACCGCACGG